>CANKON010000038.1 GCA_947484105.1 Methylococcaceae bacterium
CCGTTTAAAAAATTACTCACGCAAGGCATGGTGTTAATGGACGGCAGTAAAATGTCGAAATCCAAAGGCAACACCGTTGACCCGCAAGAACTCATCGAAAAATACGGTGCCGACACGGTGCGTTTATTCATCATGTTCGCCGCGCCACCAGAGCAATCACTCGAATGGTCAGCCGACGGCGTAGAAGGAGCGTCGCGCTTTTTGAAGCGTTTGTGGCGACAAGTGTTTTTGCATTCGGAACAAGTGCAAGGTTCAAAATTTAAAATCGAAGGCGATTTAACTGACGAACAACAAATTGTGCGCCGCTTTTTGCATCAAACAATTCAAAAAGTCAGTCACGACATGGGTGTGCGGACGATTTTTAACACCGCGATTGCGGCAAATATGGAATTGTTGAATACGTTGTCAAAATTCACCGATGAATCGAACAATGGCAAAGCCATTCGCCAAGAAATTTTAGAAGCCATTACGTTGATGTTGTCGCCAATTGTGCCGCATATTTGTGACCAGTTGTGGCGCGAATTAGGACATGACAACCCAATTGTTTCTGAAAAATGGCTAACCGTTGACGAAAGCGCGTTAGTACAGAATTCGTTGGATTTAATGGTGCAAGTGAATGGAAAATTGCGTGGCAAAATCTCCGTTTCTGCGAGTGCCTCGAATTCAGAAATTGAAACAGCGGCGTTAAATGATTCTGCCGTGTTGAAATTTATTGACGGTTCACCTGTGAAAAAAGTGATTGTTGTTGCGGGGAAACTCGTCAATATCGTGGTTTAACTTGTTTGAAATAATCAATATCTTATTACCCGTCTAATTGAATTATCTTTTACAGTTTCCAATACAACGGAGGAGGGCGACGAAATTTGATTAGTCGCCCTTTTTACCAATAAATCATTTGCAATGGCAAGACGACTCCCCATTGTCTTCATCATTTTTCCTGCGAGCCAAGTATTATCATTTGTGAATCCTTCCAATTCAGTCGGGGTTCTAATCACCACCAATTCGACATCGGTGATCATTTTCGCCGAAGCTCTACGCGGGTGATTGCAATACATTTCGATTTCACCAAAAAACTCATGTTTTTTCACAACTGCCACTTCAATTTCTTGATAATCGTGTTCGTTGTAAATTTTGACTATTCCCTCGACAATAAAAAACATTTTATGGTCGTCCCAACCTTCTTCAAAGATTATGGTGTCAGCTTTGATATGAATAATTGGGAGCGTTGTTTTAATTTTGTGTTCCGCAATTAACATAACAAAAAATTCCTATAGTAACGAAGCATTAGTATTTGCAAGACGTTCTCCCATCATACGAACCATTTTTCCAGAAAATGCGGGATATTGACCAATGAATTGATCTAGCTGCATTCTGTTTTTAATATGAACCAATCTAACATTTGTAATCGCTCTTGCTGATGAGCTACGCGGTTTGTTGTGAAACATCTCGTATTCACCAAAAAATTCGTTTTTATGAATAACGGCAAGTTCCAGTTCCATGCCGTGATGTGTAACCGAAAGTTTTACACTGCCTTCCATAACAATATACATCGATTTGTCAGCACTTCCTTCCGAAAAAATCAGCGACCCAGCTTGTAATTTTTTTGTCAGTAACATGGTCAATAATTCCTAAAGTATATCGATTTTGAATTCCGCGCATTTTCATGGCGAATGTGAACAATTTTATACATTGAAAGGTGAAATTCCCACCGCTTCACGCAATTGAGCAATAAATGGCTGACTGATTGCACGAGCTTTTGCTGCGCCCTCTTGCAGTTTGTCTTCAATATAACGAGGCTGTAGCAATAATTCTTCATAACGCTCCCGTGCAGGTGCAACCTCAGTGTTCACTTTTTCAAACAAAATGGCTTTCATTTCGCCCCAACCGATGCCTTCTTCGTAACGTTTCGCCACTTCTGCCACTTCGTCTGCATTCGCAAATGCTTTGTATATACTAAACAAAGTGCAATCGCTAGTATCTTTTGGCTCGTGGGGTTCGAGCGAATTCGTTTTAATTTTGTTAATCAGCTTTTTTAATTTCTTTTCGGGTTCAAACAACGGAATCGTGTTGTTATAACTTTTACTCATTTTTCGCCCGTCCAGACCTTGCAAAATGGCACCTTGTTCATCAATTACCGCTTCAGGTAACGAGAAATGTTCACCATAAATATGATTAAAACGTGCGCCAATATCGCGTGCCATTTCAATGTGTTGCAACTGATCTTTGCCAACGGGAACTTTGTTAGCGTTAAATAACAAAATATCCGCAGCCATTAAAATTGGGTAACCAAATAATCCCATCGTCACGCCTTTGTCTGGATCATTTTCGGCAGTTTGTTCATTTTCTGAAACCGCTGCCTTGTAAGCATGAGAGCGATTCATTAACCCTTTCGACGTGACGCAGGTTAATAACCACGTTAATTCTAAAATTTCTGGCACATCGGATTGACGATAAAAAATCGCATTATTCGTGTCCAATCCCAACGCTAACCACGTCGCAGCGATTTCTAAACTGGATTGATGTACACGCGCAGGTTCTTGGCATTTAATCAGGGCGTGATAATCTGCCAAAAAATAAAATGGGGTGACATTCGGATTTTGACTTGCGTTAATAGCAGGGCGAATTGCGCCAACATAATTCCCTAAATGTGGCGTACCTGTTGTCGTGATTCCCGTTAAAACAATCGCTTTTTTCATGTAGAATTCCCGAAGGTTGAAAGGTAAAAATTGTAAGTTGCCATTTTATAGTAAAATTCCACGACCTAAACTTTTTTAAGACAGGAAAACGCAAATGAAATACGATGAAAAACGCGCTTTTATGCGTATTAACCTTGAAAGTGAAATACACTACCGATTGGTTGAATCTGACGAATTTCGTGCTGCACAATGTACATCGTTAAGCGGTTCTGGCGTGTCTTTTATAACGCCTATCATTTGCGACGAGGGTGAAGCTCTTGAAATTAAAATTACACCGCAAAACGGAATTACACCTTCATTTGTGGCGTTTGTAGAAGTGGTGCGTGTTTTACCAATCACCGAAGGAAAATATGAAATTGCCGCAACTATCAAAACAATTAAAGGCTAAAAATGTTCACAATTACTAAGGAAATTTATTTTTGTTATGGACATCGGTTAATGAATCACGGCGGAAAATGTCGGCATTTACATGGACACAGTGTAAAAGCCGCGATTTCAATCACGCACGAAAATTTAAACGAACAAAGTATGGTGTGTGATTTTTCGGACGTAAAAGAATGTGTCGAAAATTATGTTAATACGCATTTAGATCACAATTTTTTGTTGCACAAAGACGATCCGATTATTCCCGCCTTGATTCAAAATAACGAACGTTTTTTAGTTTTAGACGAACATCCCACAGCAGAAGTATTAAGTAAAATGCTTTTTAAACATTTACAGACACACGGCTTTCACGTTAGTGACGTGACGTTATGGGAAACAGCAAGCGCGTCTGCAAGTTATCACGAATAATTAAAGCCTGATTCGTGTTGATGAATCAGGCTTTTTTGTTGCAGAAATTAACTAAAAATTATTCGGCAACCAACCATTTTCAACGCAATCTCGAAAACACCAAGCAGGCGTTGTTTCAGTTTTATAACTCCAGAAAAACCAACCTTGATATTTTTCAAATGTAGCAAGTTGAGCCGCGGCGTAGCCACGATAAGCTACGTTCATTTGAAAATCATCCATTTGTTCAAGCGCATGATTAAATGGACCTTCAGCCCAAAGCGAAACCACTTTTAAATCTAGCCCCAAACTCCATTCACCAACCATCGCAGGGAATTTCAACTCGGTGATAATACCATCGGCTTCATTTTTCCAGTCACCACTCGCTTTGTGTATATGAGTGTAAATATCTGAATCAACATCTTCGCGCATAAAACATTGATAACGGTGAATATCAAAAATCACATTTTCAAATTCGGGTGCAACACCAAATTCCAAATACTCGTGATAATCACGAAAGCCATCATGAAAAATCACCGCGACTTTATCAGGTGAACAATGTTTACGAATCGCTTTATAAGCAAGCGTGTTGAAATTGATTAAATAATCTGTCGGTATGTCCCAACGCGGTTCATTTAGAACTTGAATTGCATGAAGGGCAGGGCGATTGTAATAACGTTCAGCAAGTCGTTCCAAAACACTTAATGAATGTTGCAAATAGGCTTCTTGCGTATGCCATTCACAAACATCTTTAATGCCACCATTATCAAAACCATTTTGACAACCAGCCGCCGCGTGTAAATCGACCACAATGTTCAAACCGAATTCTTCTGCCCAATCAAACGCACGGTCTAAAATTTCAATACCACCAACGACAAATGGATGTGGATTTTCACCATAACTTCGATGATACGGATAATCGGCACCAAAAATCCAATGTCCAACAGGAATTCGTACCGCATTTAAACCGCGTTCTGAAAGCCACTGAAAATCATCTCGAGTAATAAAGCTATTCCAATGCGCTTTTAAAATTGCATCGGCTTTATCGCCTAATTCAGCGCACCATGTCGTTTCGTCGGAGGCATCTAAACCTTCAAAAATACTCGGTGTCATCCATTTTTCCAACACCAACCAACTGCCTAAATTGACACCACGTAATTTTTTACCGCGCGCTTGTTCTATTTTTTGTGCCATAACTTAATGCCTCGTTATAAAGTAATTATTCGTTGATGGAAGGCTTCGGCGCGTGATTCATGCGTGATGGTTAAAATTGCCGATTTGGGTAATTCTTGGCAAATCAAACGTAACATGGCAATTTCATCGTTTGAGTCTAATGAATCAAAGGCTTGTTCTAACAAAATCCACTTCGGCTGTTGTAATAATAATCGCACCGCCCCTAAACGTTGTTGTTGTTCGCGTGACAAATCCGCATCCCAACCGCCTATTCTGGGATCGTCTAAATACTTACGCAAACCTGATAATCCGACTAAATCGAGTTTTTCTTCTAATTCTTTTTGATTAACATCTTGCTCGGCTAATGGGTAACAGATTGCGGTGCGTAGCGTGCCACTGGGCAAATAGGGACGCGGCGGAATAAATACGACCTCATCATTTGGTAATTCAATCTTCCCCCCACCCCACGGCCAAAAACCAACAATAGCTTTGAATAACTTGGAGCCTGTGAAAGCATTTCCTGCAATCAGAATGCGTTCACCTGCTTTAATTTCTACATTCATCTTATTCACGCATATCATGCCATCTAAACGTACCACGCATAAATCATGCAAACGTAAAACAGGTTTATCGGTTTTAATGCGTTCAATTCGATTTGGATCGATATGAGAAATTTCTTCTTCTAGTGCGTCTAACGCATGAGTCAGACTCAAAATGCGTTCAACAGAGGCTCGCCAATCAGCAATTTTCGCCATATTATCAACAGGCCACGAAAGCGCAGAAGCCATTTGTTGGAAGGCTTGAGCAGATTGCATCAACGCCCCAAGTGAAATACTCCCTAATACAAAACGAGGAGAAGAAACTAAAATCGGGAATGCCATCAACAATATCGAATGTCCTGACGTGAACATCAAAATATGTGACCATGCCGTTGTTTGACGTTGCCAAGCATCGATAATGTCATTGAACAAATGGTAACAACGTTGTTGCTCAGTGTGTTCACCGTGAACAAGCGAAATCGCTAACGAATTTTCCCGCGCATTCACCAAACCAAAACGAAAATTAGCTTCAACGGTTTGTCGCACGTTCGTGGCTTTTGTTAAAGGACGACCAATCCACCAACCTAAAACGGATGCGCCCGCTGCGTAAAGCGTTGCCAGCAATACTAAATGCCCATAAATTGGAATTTCAATAAAACCTAAATCAAGCGTGATAACACCAGAAAGTGTCCATAAAATTTTGGTAAAACTGATTAAAATCAATAAGCAAAATGTCAGCGAATGTGCCAAGTCAATCGCCGATTCCGTCGCAATACGGACATCTTCTGCAATTCGTCCATCTGGATTATCATGAGCATCTTCACTTTTAGCTTGAATATGTGTGACTAAATAATGTCGCCCATCATTCATCCATTGTGCAATTAACTTTGTGGTTAACCAGTTTCTCCAGTCAAGTTGCAGTAATCGTTTGATTTTGAAATGCGTGACTGTCACGCCAATGTTGGCGACAAAAATTAAAATAATCATTCCAACTTGTAGCAAAACATCTGACATGGAACGTTGTTCTAACGCATTAAATAAATTCGCGCTCCATTCTGTAATCAGTACCGCAATGGCGATCTGAATCACCGTTAAACCAAATAAAGCAAACGTTAATTGTCGAATTTTCGTTTTATTTTCCGATTGCCAAAACGGTGCGCTCAGACGAATAAATTGAAGTAGAAATCCATTTTTATCAAACATTACAGCGGCTCTCCAAAAAAATAAAATAAGCTAAAACAAACGTTAGCGACGCATTCTCGCTAATCCTAAAATGCCAAATATCACCAGAATCATGACGATAATTCGGATGGTTTCAAGGTGGTAATCGCTCAATTCAATCATGTTTTTCACCTTTTACCAATTTTTGAACAACTAAACTTCCAATCATGTCACCCTCAACATTCGCTGCTGTTCGTAAAGTGTCGAGTAATCGGTCAATCGGTAATAAAATTGCAATCGCCTCCGCGGGCAAACCCACGGATTGCAATACCATGACCATCGTGACCATACCAGCACTTGGAATGCCAGGTGCACCAATCGCAGCAAACATCGCAGTAAAAAACACAATCAATTGCTGTGTCAAATTTAAATCAATGCCAACTAAATTCGCCACAAATAATGCGGCAGCGGCTTCATAAAGTGCGGTGCCGTCCATATTTACGGTTGCACCCAATGGAATGACGAATTGAGCGATTTCTTTACGAACGTGCAAATTGTGTTCAGCACAACGCAGCGTAATGGGTAACGTTGCCGAACTTGAACTAGTTGCAAACGCTGTCACTAAGGCTTCTCGCGCACCACGCCAAAAACGCCACGGTGTCATGCCCGTTACTAAATACAAAATCAATGGCAAAAGTACCACGCCATGCAATAACAAACTTCCCGCGACCACGATGGCAAATTCCCCCAGCGTGCTGAGTAATGCTAAATCTTGCTGCACCATCAATTTAATCAACAACGCCATAATACCAAATGGCGCAAGCGTCATAATCCAGCGCACCATTTGCATCACGATTTCGAGTAATTCTTGCAACAAAATCAGAATGTTTTTATAACGCTCACCACCAATCACCAGTGCAACGCCTAGAAATAACGCAAAAATCAACACCGCTAACACTTCACCTTGCGCCAATGCCGCAAACGGATTCATAAACAAGCTATGCAAGAAATGTGTAAAAAAATCTGCAGGCGTTTGCTGTTTCGCCGCGAAATTCGACATCGCATTTTGAAACATGTCCAAATGTAGCCCTTTTCCAGGATGAAAGATTTGATTTGCCAGCAATCCTACAATAATCGCTACCGACATCGAAAAGACGAAAAAACCAAGCGTATAAATCCAAACACGGTGAATTTGTTTGTGCGCTTGCAGATTCGCTACGCCAACGGCAATCGAGGTAAAGACGAGCGGAATCAATACCATTTTTAGCAAATCAATAAACAATGTACCAACCAAATTAGCGACGTATAAACTGGTTTGTGTCGTGTCGGAATCTTTGCCTAGTGCGACCAAACCAAAGCCAATCATAATGCCGAAAAATGCACCGAGTAAAATTTGAGTGTTGAGAGAGGGAAATTTCATTTTGATGCCGAAAAAGTTTTCAAAAGGGTAGCAATTTGAACGTTTAAAACGGCTTTGAGTTTCAAACTTTGCTGATAAATGGCGGTGTTTTTAATCGTCTCGTGCGCCCAATGTAGCAATCCACTGATTGTGTTGTAAATGGTGGCAAACCAATTGAAAGTCAGCAAAGCGGCTTTCACTAAACGAAAAATTCGAGCAATCAGCAATGTTCCGACTAATTTCACCGTAATTTCTAGCAAAATTCCTTGAATAATCGCGCCATGCGTTAATAAAAAAATCGCCAATAAATTAAACGGTGTCACGATAATTAACGGAATCAAAAACGCGAATAATGCCGTTTTAGGTGGCGCATTTAAAAGCCAAGTATCAAATTTTTCTAAATGTAGCAGACGCGAAAAAAATTGCCCCGCGATAGCAAGTGCATCCCAAAGCCATTCTTCAAAAATGACGATAATGGCTAGAATGGAAAGTAAAAGTTTTTTCATCAGTTAAATTTGTTGCATGAAATTATGTGGCAGCATACTGTTTTGTTTTACGATAACTGTCAATGATTTACATTTTTTGATTTCAGTTTTACGTTCACCTCACGATATATTGGCATTCTTTATCTGCTTTGTTTCAGCCTTCTAGGATTTTTTCATGGACATTCAAACCTCGTTTAACAGTCAAATTTTGCAAACCATGAAAACGTTAGTGGAAAATAATTTGAATTTGACGGTTGGACAGCAACTTGCGACTAGTGTTGTCGCAATTAACGAAACAGGAATTACGCTCAAATGGGGCGCACAAACGTTGACGGTTGAAAATCAAAATCCTCGCGTCATTTTTACACCGCATTTGGGGCAAAATGTGACGCTACAAGTTGCCAAAATTGCCCCCGAATTAGAATTCAAAATTGTCACCTTTGATACGCAATTTCACGAAAATTTGCCCAGCGCAGAAAAAATGAATGCCATGCGTTTGACGATTGCGACAGCACCGTTAGTAAATCGAATCGACGAGTCGCTGAAAAACTTTGAACATCACACTCAAAATCAACAACCGATTGAAGCGAAAATTGTCGGATTAGTGGGACATAAAATTCAACTCGAATTGCTGGTTAATGACGGGGCGAACGGTAAAAAAATGCTGGTCAGCGTTGAGCGAAATCAGTTGCAACTTTTACCATCACAAAATGGCATACCTCTAAAAGTTGGGCAAGCCTTAACATTAGCGATTACAAAAATTGGTGCTACGCCAGAATTCACGCAGTTACAGACGACCGCAGCCACCCCTGCACAACTTCAAGAAGAAAAAATTACCGCATTTATGAAACAACTGTTGCCGCGCCACGAATCGCCGACCGTTTTATTGAATCAATTACAAACCGATTTACCAAAATTAGAAATTAAAAATGATTCACTAGCAGCAACTTTAAAACAAAATGCAGCGGCTATTTTTGAGCATTTACAACCACATGAACAATTGTTTAATCCAGAGAAATTGAAGCATTTGATTTATTCATCAGGACTTTTTTTTGATGCTAAAAATGCCGTAAAAGA
>CANKON010000039.1 GCA_947484105.1 Methylococcaceae bacterium
AGACCCAAATCCGCTCGTCGCAGGTCGTGGTTTAGAACGTTGCAAAGCGGCGGGTATTGAAATTATTTGTGATGTTTTACGCTCAGATGCCGAAAAATTAAATCGTGGTTTCATTTCTCGAATGACAAAAAATCGCCCATTTATTCACAGTAAAATTGCAATGAGTTTGGATGGCAAAACTGCGTTAGCGAATGGTGAAAGTAAATGGATTACGTCACCTGAAGCACGCGCTGACGTGCATCTTTTTCGGGCTGAAAGTTCGGCGATTCTTACGGGAATTGGAACTGTTTTAGCCGATAATCCATCGTTAAATGCGCGGGTTGATTTTGAAATTGTTCAACCCATTCGCGTGATTTTAGATTCAACATTACAAATGCCATTTGATGCCAAAATTGCAAAATCAGAAGGTAAAACGTTAATTCTGACGTGTTCAACTAATGAACAAAAACAAGAAATTTTGAAACAAGCAGGTTTTGAAATTCACGTTTTACCCGAATTCGACAGGCGTTTGGATTTACACGCGGTGATGAATTTTTTAGCAAAACAAGAAATTAACAACGTTTTTGTCGAAGCGGGTGCCACGTTGAATGGCGCATTACTTGAAGCTAATTTAGTTGATGAGTGGCTAATTTATATGGCTTCGTGCGTGTTAGGTGACAAAGGACGCGGCGCATTTTCATTACCAGAATTGCAATCTATGGCGGATAAAAAAAACCTACAATGGCAAGATATTCGACACATCGGACGAGATTTACGAATGACATTGCGGCAATTTTAATAACTCCAATTCAATTTATTCCGCAAAATCTCAAAAAAGTCGTAATTATCAGGGTGCAAAATCGTAATCGGTATTTCTTCTTTTTTGATTAAAATTTTGTCACTAATTAGCACATCAGGAATTTCAATGTGGTCACACGTCACCAACGCATTGATTTGTTTATTTTGGCAAAAACTAATCTCAATTTCTGCCGAATCATGAATCACAATCGGGCGATTTGATAACGTATGCGGATTCAGCGGCACTAAAACGAGGGCGTTTAACGACGGATACAAAATAGGACCTCCCGCTGATAAAGAATAAGCCGTCGAACCTGTTGGTGTAGCGATAATCAACCCATCGGAACGTTGTGAATTCAAAAACACGCCGTCAATTTTCGTAATAATTTCAATCATGCTCGGCGTAATCCAGCGATGAATGGCGACTTCATTCACGGCAGTTTCTTCATGAATAACCTGATTATCGCGGATAATTTTAGCGCGTAACAAATAACGCCGTTCTTTACTAAAATGTCCCGCCAACATTTGAGCCAATGTTTCGGGTAAATCGCTTGGCGAAATATCAACCAAAAAGCCCAATCGTCCTAAATTCACACCTATCAGCGGAATATCGTGCGCGACAATCGCACGAGCGGCGGCTAAAAATGTCCCATCACCACCTAGCGCAAGCACCACATCACAATGTTCGCCAAGTTCTGAAGCTTCACAGACTTCCACTCGAACATTTTGGACAAATTTCGCGCTGTTTTCAGCCACAAAAACGCGGTAATTTTCCGCGATTAAATACGCACAAATCCGTGTAATGGTTTCCGTAATGCCCGAATCGCTCGGTTTGCCAATAATGCCAATCGTTTTAAAAGGGCGTTGCATTTAAAATCTCATTCGTCAAAAGTAAAAATTAGCTAACAGGCGGAGCTAAAACCGTCCGTGTGCCATTCGATTCGGGTGAACTGACAACGCCCGCATTTTCCATGTCTTCAATCATGGTTGCTGCACGGTTGTAACCGACTTTGAAACGACGTTGCACGCTTGAAATTGAAGCTTTGCGTGATTCGGTAACAAAACGCACCGCTTCATCATAAAGTGGGTCAGATTCGCTGCCGCCGCCGTAACTGTTTCCACCGCCAAAACTGTCGCTTGAATCGCTACTTTCTTGCAAAATTTCTTTTAAATAATTGGTAGGACCTGTTTGTTTTAAAAACTCCACCACGCGATGTACTTCATGATCGTCAACAAATGCACCATGTGCGCGAATTGGAATACTCGTTCCCGACGGCAAAAATAACATATCACCATTACCCAAAAGCGTTTCCGCGCCACCTTGATCTAAAATGGTTCGTGAATCAATTCGCGACGACACTTGAAACGAAATCCGTGTCGGCACGTTTGCTTTGATTAAACCTGTTAAAACATCAACCGATGGACGTTGTGTCGCCAAAATTAAATGAATGCCTGCGGCACGCGCTTTTTGCGCTAAACGCGCAATCAATTCTTCCACTTTTTTACCGACAATCATCATCATGTCAGCCAATTCATCAATCACAATCACGATGCTTGGCAACGTCGAAAGCGTTGGAAAATCT
The DNA here is from genome assembly GCA_947484105.1 of Methylococcaceae bacterium. Lineage (GTDB taxonomy): Bacteria > Pseudomonadota > Gammaproteobacteria > Methylococcales > Methylomonadaceae > UBA10906. The sequence continues at coordinate 2,361 of CANKON010000039.1, forward strand.
TCGTCGTCTTCGAGCGGATTTATCATTTGAAACATCGGATCACGAATCGTTTCACCGCGTTCTGCCGCATCTTCAATAACTTGATTAAAGCCCGCTAAATTTCGCACGCCCATTTTTGACATCAATTTATAACGGCGTTCCATTTCCCCCACTGCCCAGCGCAACGCATTACTCGCTTCTTTCATGTCCGTCACAACGGGCGTGAGCAAATGCGGAATATCCTCATAAACCGACAATTCCAACATTTTCGGGTCAATCATAATCAAACGAACTTGGTCAGGTGTAGCTTTATAAAGCAAACTTAAAATCATAGTGTTAATGGCAACAGATTTACCTGACCCCGTCGTTCCTGCAACCAGCGCGTGCGGCATTTTTCCTAAGTCGGCACAAATTGGAATCCCAGCTATATCTTTGCCCATCGCCAAGGTCAACATGGATTTCGATTTTTCAAATGCAGAGGATTTCAATAATTCACGCAACGTCACCATTTCACGTTCACGATTTGGAATTTCTAACCCAACAACGGGTTTCCCAGGAATAATTTCAACAATTCGCACGCTTGTTACCGATAATGAACGGGCTAAATCTTTGGACAAACTGCTAATTCGGCTGACTTTCACACCCGCTGCAAGTTGCAATTCAAAGCGTGTAATCACTGGACCTGGATGAAAACCGACAACGGTCACGGCAACATTAAAATCTGCCAAAATATCTTCCACAAGCCGTGACATTTCTTCTAAATCTGTTTCAGAATAACCAATCACTTTCGTGTCAATTTCGTCGAGTAAATCTAAACCAGGCAATTTATTTTTCTTAGGATAAACAATGGCTTTCGATTTTTTTTCAGCTGTTTTTTTAGTCGTTTTTTTCTCTACCGATTCAACGGCTTTTTCTGCATGTTCAATGACTTCGGCTTTAACGTGTTTGACGGTTTCGACTAATTTATCGAATTTTTTGCTTAGGGGGATTTTCGTGGGTTTATCGATTTTTTCGGCTATATCTAATTGCTCTGGTGCAGATTTCGGCTTGGCTTTCTTTGAAGTTTTTTTTTCAACAACGGGTTCTTCGATTTCTTCATCCTCAATTTCGTCAAAAAAACCTGCAAAAGAATCATCGTATTCCGACACAAGCTCTTCAACCGATTTTTCTTTTGGTGAATTTTTTTTGTTTGATTTGGTCGTTTCTGATTCACTCACTAATTGTAACGTATCCTGTTTAGGCGCGTGATGATGCAAGATTTCTAAAAATGTTCCACCAATTGTAAAAACGAATTTTCCAACAAAATCAAGTGCAGAAAGCAATGAGATTTCGGTCACTAAACGTAAACTCGCAAATAAAATAACGAGCAAAAATAACGTCGCGCCCGAATTACCAAAAGCAACCGCTAAACCTGAACCAACTTCCTGACCTAAAATTCCACCCGCATTTCGCGGTAATTCCATTCCAATGTTTAGCAAATAAAAATTAAATAATGCGTCCGCTGACACAATCGTTGTCATTGCGCCTAGCCAATGCAGCGTCAGCATTGCGCTCGATTGTTCGGTGCGCCGATTGCCGTAAGTCAGATAACCTTGCCACGTCACGATAAACGGAAATGTGTAAGCGCATAACCCAAAAAAACTGAGCATAAAATCCGCCAGCCACGCGCCAAATAAACCGCAAGAATTTGAGATTTCTTGTACCGAACCGCTATGTGTCCAGCCCGCATCGTCATTATTAAAGGTAAGAAGCGAAATGAGAAAAAATAATGCGCCTGCAATGATACTTAAAAAGGCAACTTCGCGCAGACCACGAAACGTTTTTTCTTCCATTACGGCTGACATAATTAAGACACTCTTCGTTTAAATTTAGTAGATAAAACATAATTATAGAATAATAATCATAGTTTTTACATTAAATTCAAACTCAAGCTAAACAGAATCTACAGCGTGAATTTTAATAACTCGCTTATTAATTCATATTCTGAAAAGTGGTATTTCTGATGAAATGGAATGTTGATATTTTTAAACGGGGAATTTGATGCAGATGTTAATTATTTTTACGCGGACGACGGGCATCAATAAATCGCTCGCGCCAATAATTATTATTTAAACTCGACACGACCACTTTTCCTGTCCGTGAACTGGGCGCATGAATAAAATTATTGCTATTCGTATAAATGCCAACGTGTGACGCAAAATCACCGCCTGATGTGTTGAAAAAAACTAAATCGCCCGAATGGATATTTTCATTCGGCACAGGCGTTAAAGCGTTCGACATTTCACGCACCGTTCGCGGTAAATGAATGCCATTTTGATCATAAACATATTTCACAAACCCACTGCAATCGAAACCTTTTTCGGGCGACGCATTGCCATAACTGTAAGGTACTCCTTGAAATTGCAACGCATAATCCACAACAGGCGCATTCATATTGCGTTTCGCAACAGGACGAGGGGCAACAGGTTCGGATTTAATATCCATATCGCCCGCACAACCTGACAACACGGCGAAAGCCGCCGAAATAATTGTTAATCTAAACAGCGGTAAATTATTTTCTGAAGAATAAGTTAATGTTTTCACGACACAATCAAAGCCAAGTAAGTTAAAAAATTGACGCGAAAACATCAAAATGTAGCCGCGTCACAATTTAAAAGCGCATCAAACATGAGCGCGAACGTATTCACGCGCAAAATTACGAATCGGTGCTTGATGTTGTTGAAACTCTTTGTACACATGATGTACGTCTAACGGTGTGATATGTGCGTAAATCCCAAAACCCGTTTGATTGATGTATTCATCACTCAAGGCTTCAATAAAATTCCACCAGATAGAATCGTTGGTTTTTTCTTGTTCCGTTTTCATTGCTTTTCACCTCAATTGAAAGAATAAAACATTTCAAAAAACAAAATCGTCAGTACAAAACGCGATGCTTAGGTTATGATTCAAAGGCGGTTCACGCGAACCTTTCACCTTAAAAACCATTAACGTTTAAAAAAGCTATGTCCCTAAAAATCGCGCTTGTTCAAACTGACAGTTTAATCGGCAACATCGCGGCTAACTTTAGCCGAATTGTTGAAATAATAACGAAAATAAAAAACACCTTAGTTGTTGATTTAATTATCTTTCCTGAACTTTCGGCAACAGGATACCCGCCCGAAGATTTACTGTTTCGACGGGATTTTATTGCTCAAGCTAACAACGCTCTATTCGACTTAGCAAACATTGCGCCAGAGTTAGGAATAATCGTTGGATTTCCAGAGCTTAGCGATGGAAACGTGTATAACAGCGCGGCAGTTTTGTCAGAAGGCAGCATTTCTGCTATTTACCGTAAACAAAAATTGCCAAATTACGGTGTTTTTGACGAAAAACGTTATTTTACGGCGGGTGAAAAACCATGTGTTTTTGAGTTCAAAGGTCAATTTTTTGGCTTAACAATTTGTGAAGATGTTTGGCACGCCGACATCGTTCAAGCCACTAAAGATGCGGGGGCGGAAATTTTACTAACACTCAATGCGTCGCCCTTTCACGCGGGAAAAGCCCAACAACGCGAAACGTTAATTTGTTCGCACGCAAAATTGGCGCAGCTTCCGATTGTTTATGTAAACACAGTTGGCGGACAAGATGAATTGGTATTTGATGGCGCGTCATTTGTGGCGAATTCGGACGGCGAAATTGTTTTTCGGGCGGAAGAATTTGAAGAGCAAATTGGGGTGGTGGAATTTGAAAATGGTCAGCCTTTAAATACGTCCTACCCTATTTTTCAAACGAAAAATGAAACCGCAACCATTTATAAAGCTTTAGTTTGTGGCACACGCGATTATGTTCGTAACAATGGCTTTAAAGGCACAATTTTAGGCTTATCAGGTGGCATTGATTCGGCGTTAGTTTTAGCCATTGCGGTGGATGCGTTGGGGGCAGAAAATGTCGAAACAGTTTCGTTGCCTTCAAAATACACGCTTGACATGAGCAATGATGATGCGAAAACACAAGCTGAAATCATGGGCGTAAACTATCACAGCATTCCGATTGAACCCGCAGTAAAAGCGTTTACCGAAATGCTTGCCGCTACATTTCAAGATACATCTGCCGATACAACTGAAGAAAATATTCAAGCGCGTTGTCGCGGTGTCGTTTTGATGGCGATGTCGAATAAACAAGGGAAATTGCTTTTAACAACGGGTAATAAAAGTGAAATGAGCGTCGGTTATGCGACGTTATACGGTGATATGTGTGGCGGTTTTGCACCGATTAAAGATGTGCCAAAATTATTAGTTTATGAATTGGCGCGTTATCGAAATTCGATTTCACAAGTGATTCCAGAACGTGTTTTAACTCGTGCACCATCAGCAGAATTGTCGCCTAATCAACAAGATTCGGATTCCTTGCCGCCTTATGAAATTTTGGATCCAATTTTGCAACGTTATATTGAACAAAATCAAACATCAGATGAAATTATTGCGGCAGGTTTTTCAATTGAAGACGTCACGCGCACCATTCGGTTAGTCGATGGTAGCGAATACAAACGCCGCCAAGCGGCTGTGGGAATTAAAATCAGCGAACGGGCGTTTGGACGTGACCGCCGTTATCCGATTACGTCAGCTTATCGCGGCATCTAATTATCAAAATCACTTTTAACGCAAGGTCACATCATGAAATTTTTAAATTATTCAGCCGCATTTTTACTCGTTGTCGCGCCACTGGCTCACGCTGAAAAATGGGGCGATGTATTGAAATCAGCAACAAAAGAAGGCAGCCAAACGTTGGAAAATAGCGCGAATGCGTTGAATGACGCGCAAAAATTACTCGAAAGTGGCAAACAATTAAAATCAGGCGAATTAACAAATGTATTAGTACAACGTCTTGGTATCACGCCTCAACAAGCAACGGGCGGTGCGGGGGCATTATTACAAGTTGCGAAAACACGCATGGCACCAGAAGCCTTTGCGAAATTATCGCAGCAAGTTCCCGATATTCAGCAATTGCTCTCAGCGGTTCCCGCTTTGAAACAACAATCAGGATTAGGCGGACTCGCGGGAAAATTAGCCAGTTTGTCTGGTGATAGTTCAATCAGTAATGCCTTAACAGCCGTTTCGATTTTTCAACAACTCGGCATGAAACCCGAAACGATGCAAAAATTTGTGCCTGTTGTGGTGGATTACGTTAGAGGAAATACAGGCGACGCAATTGCTAACGGCTTGGGTGTGGCATTAGCGACACAGAAGAAATAGCCCTAGAATGCTGGGCGAATCCAAACTCGATTTTAGAATATTTTTAAAAATTTCAGTGAATTAAGATTCGCGCCGATATAGGATAGAGTTCAAGTTTGAAATTTTTTGAATCGCTATCCAACCACTTCTCGTAACAATTTCATTATGAAAACTCAAAATAATTCATCTCAGTCATCGCCGCTTACTGGCGAGTTTCAACATCGGCACCGTGTGCTGTGCGCGGCTATTTTGACGCTTTTATATCCTGCTTATTCATCGGCAAATCCAAACAAAGCCCAAGTTGTCAGCGGTCAAGTTAGCATTGATCAATCCATTTCAGGCATCACGACAATTAAAAATAGTCCAAATGCGATTATCAATTGGCAAGATTTCAACATTGCTAAAAACGAAATTACCCAATTTATTCAGCAAAATGGACAAAGTGCCGTTTTAAATCGAATTGTTGGGGGGAATCCGAGTGAGATTTTGGGTTCGCTATTTTCAAACGGGAAAGTGTTTTTGATTAACCCGAACGGCATCGTGTTTGGTGCGGGTTCACAAGTTGATACGCAAGGGCTAGTTGCCTCGAGTTTGAATTTGAGCAACAGTGATTTTCAAAATGGCAATTTTCATTTTATCGCAGGTTCAAAAGCGGGCGATATTTCCAACGAAGGCATTATTCACGCGGGCAAAGACGGGAACATTGTTCTCATCGCGCCAAACATTGAAAACAATGGCATAATCAAAAGCGAAGGCGGCAAAATCGTTTTAGCGGCTGGACAAGAATTGATTTTGACCAGCATGGACGACCCCGATATTCGTTTTCAAGTTCAAGCACCGAAAAATCAGATTTTAAACGTTGGGCAACTTTTAACCGAAGGCGGATCGATCAACGTTTTCGCGGGTTCGATTACACACAGCGGCGACATTAGCGCAGACAGCGTCGAAATCGACAAACAAGGCAATATTCGTCTGGTCGCAAGTGGCGATGTGACGCTCGAAAAAGACAGCAAAACCTCTGCAAATAACGAAAAAGGTGTCGCAGGAAAAATCGAAGTTACTGGCGAAAATGTTGCCGCTTTGGATAATTCAAAATTGAGTGCGACAGGTGAAAAAGGCGGCGGTGCAATTTTAATCGGGGGCGATTATCAAGGTAAAAATACTTCTGTTCAAAATGCCAAAACCACTACGATTGCTGAAAAAGTTGAAATCAAAGCCGATGCCAAAACTGACGGAAAAGGCGGTAAAGTTATCGCGTGGTCTGATAATGAAACCAAAGTCGCGGCAAATATTTCCGCCAAAGGTGGAGCGAAATCAGGTGATGGTGGATTTGTTGAAACGTCAGCGCATAAACTTGATGTGAATGGAATCAGAGTTGATGCATCTTCGACAAAAGGAAAAGCGGGAGAATGGCTGCTTGATCCTTATGATGTGACCATTGATGCAAGTACCTCTGGTGGAGGATTTTTAGATGGAAATAATTCATTCACGTCTTCAGGCTCATCTTCGTCAATTTCAGCTCAAACCATTGCAATGGCTTTAGAAAATAACAGCGTTACGATTTCGACGGGGGATTCGGGGTCTCTGATAGACGCGCCCTTAGGTGACATCAATGTTAATTCGAGCATAACCAAAGCTGCTGGTACAGACACAACGCTCACACTTAATGCACACAACGATATTATTTTACAAAGGGGTATCACTTCAAG
>CANKON010000040.1 GCA_947484105.1 Methylococcaceae bacterium
TAAAAAAGAAGAAGAAGTGGCGCGTCGTAAAATTCAAACGCCGATTGAAATGTTACAAGACATTGCGAGCGGCGTTGAAAAACCACGCGGTTTTTATAACGCTTTGCATCGTAAAGCGGCATTAAAACAAGCTGCAATTATTGCGGAAATTAAAAAAGCGTCGCCCAGTCAGGGCGTGATTCGTGAAAATTTTCAACCCGTAATGATTGCACAAGATTACGCGATGAATGGCGCGACGTGTTTATCCATTCTGACGGATAAAGATTTTTTTCAAGGCAGCGAAGCGTATTTGCAAATGGTGCATGACCGTTGTCCGTTGCCCGCTTTGCGTAAAGATTTCATGATTGACACTTACCAAATTCAAGAAGCTCGCACGCTCGGTGCTGATTGTATTTTGTTAATTGTGGCGGCGTTGGACGATGCCAAAATGCACGAATTAGCGGATTTTGCAACAAAATTGGACATGGATATTTTGGTTGAAGTTCACGACGCAGATGAATTGCAACGCGCGTTGAAACTCGACACCAAATTGATTGGCATTAACAACCGTAATTTGCGGACATTTGAAACAGATTTACAAACCACGTTGACATTGAAAAATGCGATTCCTGATGACCGTTTAGTCGTCACAGAAAGCGGCATTCATACGCGCGATGATGTGGAATTGATGTTATCGAACGACGTTTATACCTTCTTGGTTGGTGAAGCGTTTATGCGTGTCGAAAAATCAGGGCAGAAAATGCGTGAATTGTTCGCGTTGTAAAATTTTGGGGCAATAAAAAAGGCGATGTGTAAAAACATCGCCTTTTTTGTACTTATCGAAAATTGAAATCAATAATTATTTTGCAGGTTCAGCCGCTGGTGCGGGTGTGGCTTCAACTGGTTTCGCTTCAGCAGGAGCGGCTACTGATTTTGCAGGTTCGACTGCTGTAGGCTGTACGGATTCAACCGTTGCAGGTACAGCAGCTGGTTTTTCTTCTGTTAAGGGAATTAAAACTTCAACTTTCGCCGCTGTACGCAAGCCTTCAATCATTTTTTGAACTTTTTGACGTTGCAAGAACGGCATCAATTGTTCTTTTACCGCATCCAATGGCGGAGGTGTTTGAGCGCGTGAGTCTTCACGCAAAATCACATGATAGCCAAACTGTGTTTGAACAGGTGTTTTGGTGTATTTGCCATTTTCTAATGCCGCCACCGCTTCTGAAAAAGGAGCTACCATTTGTGCCGCTAAGAACCAACCTAAATCCCCACCGTTTTGAGCTTCTTTACCGTCTAACGATAATTTGTTCGCTAATTTTTGGAAATCGCCGCCTTTGTCTAAATCAGCAATGATTTTTTTCGCTTCCGCGTCGGTTTTAACCAAAATGTGACGCGCTTTAAATTCCACGCCTTTTTCAGCAGCGACTTTCGTGTCGTATTCAGCTTTAATTTCTGCATCAGTGACAGGATTTGCGGCGATGAAGTTTTGCAAATCACTTTGTGATAACAACGCTTTTCTTGCATCGGTTAAACGTGCAATAAATTCAGGCGATTGATCTAATTTTTTTTGTGCCGCATCTTGAATCAATAATTCACGTTGAATCAATTCTTCAACCAATTTTTCTTTTGGAAATGTTTGACCGTGACTACGCATGGCGATTTCTTTTTCCAATTCGTCTAACGCAGTTTTTGGAATATATTGACCATTTACAACTGCTACAGCGTCAGCTTTATTAACCGCAGCAGGCGCAGGCGTTGTGACAGCCGCTGTAGAAGATGTTGCTGCATTATTTGCAGGTTTATCACAGCCAGCAAGTGCTAAACCTGCAATCAATAAAGGGAGTAATTTTAATTTCATTCTAGTTTGTTCCTTTGGTTTCTTCAGTGGGAGTTAACGCATTGATGCCTAAAGCATGAATATCGCTTTTCATCATATCGCCCAACGCGGCATAAATGAGTTGATGACGTTGGACGAGAGTTTTCTTTTCAAAATTAGAACTGACAATGGTGACATTATAATGACCACCGCCTTTTCTTGCCCCCGCATGCCCCGCGTGTGCGGCACTATTATCAATAATTTCTAACAGTGAAGGTTGCAATGCAGTGGTTAAGTGATGACGAATTAAATCTATGGTTTCTTTCATGAGGGGAAAACTTGTTTGAAAGGTTTAACAACGACGCGAGCATAAACGCCAGCGTCAAGATAAGGATCTGTATTTGCCCAATGCTGTGCTGCTTCGAGCGAGGCAAATTCGGCGACAACCAAACTCCCCGTAAAACCCGCTTCTGCTGGATTTTCACTGTCAATAGCGGGATGCGGTCCCGCTAAAACTAAACGTCCCGCATCTTGCAAGGCTTGCAAACGCGCTAAATGCGCGGGACGTGCGGATTGACGTTTTGACAAACTGTCAGCGACATCTTCACTGATAATGGCGTAAAGCATTTTTAATCTCGGAATAGTAGAAATCGATACATCGGCAGATTTTTGACAACAACCTGACAGAATAAAGCAGATAAAAAATAGCGTTGATAATTTTAGCATTCTATTTTTAAGACTCGCTGTCGGGAATATATTTGTAGATAAAAAACATTTGTAAAACAATAAAAACCGCCATCATCGCAGGGACAACAAAGGTTTTAAACGTGACCCAATCGTCGGTATTGTAATTGAACATAACGTACACATTCAAACAACCCACACCGATAAAAAAGCCCGCCCAGCATAAATTTAAGCGTTTCCAAATCGTGGTAGGCAACTCCATTTGACTCGACATCATCCGTTCGATGAAGGTTTTTTTACCGATAAATTGACTGCCTAAAAATGCGCCGCCAAAGAGCCATTCAATAATCGACAATTTCCATTTTACAAATTGTTCATCGTGCAAAATTAGCGTTAAACCGCCCATGACGATCACCAAAATCAGCGTAATCCATTGCATGGTTTCAACTTTGCGGAATTTGTACCACGAAAATGCCACCTGCAAAATAGTCGCCACAATGACAACGGCTGTTGCGACATAAATATCGTAAAGTTTGAAAGCAATGAAAAAAAGTAAAATTGGGAAAAATTCAACGAGTTGTTTAATCATAAGATGACACGACAGATGATGAGGGGAAATGGGTAGCAGTTAAGGTAAAAACCTAAACTTGGACATCATTGTAAAATTTTTGCTGTGTAATGTATAGAATGCCGTTTTTAGACTAGACTAGACGCTTTAAATTCAACAAATAAATCTTATGAAAAATCTCGATTCTTATGCTGTTTTTGGTTCACCGATTAACCATAGTCAATCACCACGCATTCACAAACTTTTTGCTGAACAAACCAATCAATCGTTAGATTATTTCGCGCAAGAAGTGACTGCTGAAGATTTTGTTACCGCTGCGACCGACTTTTTTGCACGCGGTGGAAAAGGGTTAAATTGCACCGTTCCTTTAAAAGAATTGGCTTTTCAATTCGCCGATAAAACAACGCCGCGTGCCGAATCGGCAAAAGCCGTGAACACGTTAGTTAAACAAAAAGATGGTTTAATTTTAGGCGATAACACAGACGGAATTGGTTTGGCAAATGATTTAATTTTCAATCACGGCATTGAATTAAATGGAAAGCGCGTTTTAATTTTAGGTGCTGGGGGCGCAACTCGTGGCATTCTTTATCCATTACTTGATCAACAACCCGATTGCTTAGTGGTTGCAAACCGAACTATTGAAAAAGCACTAACATTAGCCTACGAATTCAATCATAGTTTTGAAAGTAGCGGTTACGATGACTTAGAAAATCAACAATTTGACATCATTATCAATGCGACCTCTGCCAGTTTGACTAATGAATTACCGCCCTTGCCCGAAAATTTATTGGCTGAAAATGGCATTTGTTATGATTTATTTTACAGCGATCAACCAACGGCTTTTGTGCATTGGGGAAATTTACAAAATGCGCGTAAAAGTTTAGACGGTTTAGGAATGTTAGTTGAACAAGCATCGGAAGCCTTTGCATTATGGCGTGGCGTTCGTCCTGATACAAAAGCCGTGATTGATTTACTTGGTGGAATGCGGTCATAACAACATCGAGAATGGCGCAACAAGTTTGCAAATTTTATTTATGCCTTTCTTCAGCTGCTTCGATAAGTTGAATGATTTGGTCAAATTGATAGTTTTGCGCCAATTTCTCCAAACCTTCTGCCAACTTGGGTGCAAGGACGTGAATATTTTTAATCGCAATATCAACATCTTCAATGTCGAGCAGCATTGCCGCATTGTGTAATTTTTGACGTAAATTCGACGGCACTGACACCAACATTTCGCTCGTGATTTTCGGCGCAAGTGGTGCTGATATTGGCGAGTCATCATAAATAAATTTAACGTCTAAATGTTCAACCAAAGCGGCAAAAATTTCTGGCACATGAATCGGTTTGTGTAGCACTGCATCACAACCTACGTCGAGAATACGTTGATGTTGTTCTTTGAACACGCTGGCGGTCAGTGCGATAATTTTTACCTTATCACCGCCTACGAGCTGGCGAATTTTTGTGGTCGCTTCATAGCCATCAATACCTGGCATTCGCATATCCATCCAAATCAAATGGGGTTGCCATTCTTCAAATTCACGAATAGCTTCGTGCCCATTCTCAGCTTCATGCACGCTAAATCCCATATCTTCGAGCATTGAAACTAATAGCAATCGATTATCTGCGTTATCATCGACGACTAATAATCGCCATACAGGTTGATTAGGTGCAAGGCTTTTAACCACTTTAGCTTCATCATTCGTGGTCACATCGACAGCATTCGCTAATTTAATTGGCAATTCAATTTTGAACGTCGAACCCATTCCCAATTCACTGCTTACGATAATCTGCCCTCCCATCAAACCGACTAACGATTTAGAAATCGCTAATCCCAATCCCGTTCCCTGGGTATCAACATTGTTTTGTGTCAATTGCACAAATGGCTTGAACAGTTCTGCTTGTTTGTTAGTGGGAATGCCCATGCCACTATCAATGATTTCGAGTGTGAGAATTGACGCTTCCGTTTTTGCACGTAAAACAACCGAACCTTTTGCGGTGAATTTAATAGCGTTACCCAATAAATTGATTAGCACTTGGCGTAATTTTCCGCTATCGGCTTTGATGAATTGCGTTATATCTGGGGTAATTTCAACATGAAAATAGAGTTGTTTTTCTACCGCACGAACGCTAATCATCGCGCTAATGTCGTTTAGCAAACCGATTAAATCAATAGCTCGAATATCGAGTTCTAAACGTCCTGCTTCAATTTTTGAAATGTCCAATACGTCGTTAATCATACTGAGCAAATGTGCGCCGCTACGATTGATAATAGCGAGCGTTTCTTTTTGCTTCTGCGAGGCGTAAGCATCTGAACTCATCAATTCTGAAAATCCCAAAATCGCATTCAGTGGTGTGCGTAATTCGTGACTCATCGTCGCAATAAATGTACTTTTGGCGACATTGGCTTTTTCAGCGGCAACTTTAGCCTCAATGAGTGAGCGATTCGTCGTTTCAAGTTCAGAAGTTCGTTGGCTAACACGCTTTTCAAGATTGGAATTCAGCATTTTTATTTCAACTGCTGCCTGCCTGAGAGTTTGTACATCTTGCTCTTGTTGCAACCACGCACGCTTAATCATTCTTGAAAATGCCAATAACGTTATCGTAAAAATAATCACTAAACCAACCGTTATTTCCACTTGTCTATGCCATTCAGCAAGTATCGTTCGTGTTGAAATCCCCACATTGATGACGAAACCGTATTTAGCATTTTTTCGATACGAATGAATGCGGCTAATGTTGTCGATGCTGGTTACACCACTGATATACGTCCCTTCGTATGCGTTGGCTGTCAACGCATCAACAAACGGTATAGATAAATTTTTACTACCAATTCCTAAATTCGCCGTTTCAGGCGTAGGAAAACGCGCAATCAATCCTAAATTAGCATCACGCAACGCAATGGAATCCTCTGGATTTAATTGAATATGCGAAAAAATATCATTGATTTTATCTAACCGAATATCAGCACTCACAATACCGCCAAATGAACCATCAGGTTTATTGATCCGACTCGCAATCAGCAAAATCCATTTATTTGAGAAACGGCTGATGATTATCGATGTGTTAATTAGATTAGGATTTTTCGCATCTCGTAGTTTGATGAAATGCTCACGATCAGCGATATTCAAGAATTTAGATGATTCCATGGTGTTATAAATAACATCGCCATATTCATTGAAACTGTAAAGATTATCCACTTCAGGCAACCTCGATTTTTGCTCTTTAAAGTGCTGACTAATTTTTTGAATATCCATTTTGTTAATCGCAATTTCTCGACCAATTTCGTCGGCATTGGCTTGAATGGAAATGGCGATTTTATCCATCATTACTTCAACAGACATATCAAGCACTTGAACCATATTTTGCGTCACAATAATTATTTTGGTTTCGGCAACTTTTCGCAAGTGTGCAAGCGTCAAGAAAACGGCTGTTACAATCACAAAAATGATTGCTGCTACTCCCATGTCAAGTTTGAGATTATTACTTTGAAACGTTGAGTTTTTATCTGTTGAATTGCCCCACCTCCAGCTCATCGTAGCAATTACAGCTACCGAAATGCCTATTAACACCCCATAAAAAACGACAGTCTTTTCCATAAAAACCCAAGTTGGCAAAATGCTTTTGAGCAACGGAATATCGAACGCCCAATTTGCCAACACAAAGAATCCGCTGATAATTACTAAAAATGCAGCAAATACAATTACTTTATATGTCATTGATAATTTTATTTTTCGTTAATTTGTAGGTTCGGTCAATTGAATAACTTGGTCAAATTGATAATTTTTGCCAACTTCAGGTGAAATGGCATGAATTGGTTGGCAATGTATACTTCTTCTATTTCTATGTTAAGTTGCAATGTCATAATTTTGAAATTATTAGTTCCAAGCCCGTTTCTTGAGTTTCGGCATTAAGTCACGAATAGTAAAACATTTATTGCACCATCAAACACGTTTTAAGTATAATCGCAACCCTTACACAGTGTGTTTTCAACGCTATCAACTTTTACTGGCACAAGCAAATAATGAGTGAACAACAGCAATCACAATTAAAACAATTGATCGCAAAAGGAAAAATCCAAGGTTATTTGACTTACGCCGAAGTGAATGATCATCTACCTAGCGATATTGCTGATCCCGAGCAAATTGAAGATATTATTAACATGATTAACGATATGGGGATTCAGGTGCATGAGGTTGCGCCCGACGAAGACTCGTTAATTACAGATTCGGCCGCCGTTACCACTGACGATGAAGATGCCGAAGAAGTCGCCGCTCTTGCCTCAACAGATAGCGAATTTGGTCGCACAACTGATCCCGTCCGAATGTACATGCGCGAAATGGGTTCTGTTGAATTATTAACACGCGCAGACGAGTTAAAAATTGCGAAACGCATAGAAGAAGGGCAGCGGCAGGTTATGCAAGCTGTTTCGCGTTCAATTTTTGCAGTCAATGATTTTATTGAATCTTTTGAATCCATTTCAACTGATGTAGCTCCGACTCTTGAACAGGGTGAGAACAATGTTAAATTAACCGATTTAATTTCTGGATTTGTTGATTTATCTGAACCTGAAGACTTAGTTATTGCACTTCCGATAGATGATGACATTAGTGACGAGGATGTCCCTGTTGTTGTCGTTGATGATAGTAGCGAAGATGATAACAAAGGTCTGAATTACGACGAAGTAAAAGAAAAAGTTGAAGCACTTAAAAAGCAGCTCGATCTATCATCAAATGCGTTAAAAACTCACGGTTATCTGAATGAAAAAACTGAAATTGAGTTTGAAAAGCTCACGGACTTGTTTTTAGAGTTTAAATGGACTTCAAATTATTTGAAAAAACTAACTGCCATTATTCCTCAAGGCATTGCTATCATTAGAGCGCAAGAAAAATTGATTTCAGATATTGTGGTAAATCAAGCAAAAATGCCTCGTAAAGATTTTCTAGCTCTATTTACTAACAACGAAACAAAAACGACATGGCTAGAGCAGTGTTTATCAGATGCGGTATATGGCGAAACGCTAAAAGAGAATGAAAAAGAATTACGAAAAGCCTTAAAAACACTGAAAGAAATTGAAGAAGAATACAGTTCAACAATCAGTGCTATAAAAGACATCAACCGCCGCATAGCAATTGGCGAAGCAAAGGCGAGACGAGCAAAGAAAGAAATGATTGAGGCGAATCTTCGACTCGTAATTTCAATCGCTAAAAAATACACAAACCGTGGTTTGCAATTCTTAGATTTGATTCAAGAAGGTAATATCGGTCTAATGAAAGCGGTTGATAAATTTGAGTATCGACGTGGTTATAAGTTCTCAACCTACGCAACATGGTGGATACGTCAAGCAATTACACGTTCGATAGCAGATCAAGCTCGCACGATTCGTATTCCTGTTCACATGATTGAAACGATTAACAAATTGAATCGAATTTCACGTCAAATTTTGCAAGAGTTAGGTCGCGAGGCGACACCTGAAGAATTGGCTGAACGCATGGAAATGCCTGAAGACAAAGTGCGTAAGGTTCTAAAAATTGCGAAAGAACCCATTTCGATGGAAACGCCAGTGGGTGATGATGAAGACTCGCATTTAGGTGATTTTATCGAGGATGCTAAGGTGCTATCACCTGTTGATGCCGCGACGATAGAGGGTTTAAAAGAATCTACTCAAAATGTTTTAGCAGGTTTGACAGCTCGTGAGGCGAAAGTTTTGCGAATGCGTTTTGGTATTAACATGAATACTGATCACACGTTAGAGGAAGTGGGTAAGCAATTTGACGTAACTCGTGAACGAATTCGTCAAATTGAAGCAAAAGCATTACGTAAATTACGCCACCCTTCTCGTTCAGAGCAACTACGTTGTTTCTTGGACACAGATTAAAAAGTTTTTGGACTCTTAGCTCAGTTGGTTAGAGCATCCGACTCATAATCGGCAGGTCGTAGGTTCAAGTCCTACAGGGTCTACCATAAAAATCAAGGGCTTATGTTAATTCATAAGTCCTTTTTTATTGTGAAATTCAAATTTAGTGGCAGTTTTAGTGGCAGTTCACTTTTTGCTCAAAACACAGCACTCATAACGTCTAATGATTTCTGAAAAAATATATTGCAATCATTTTCGTTGAGATTTAGAATTTTTCCCAACTTTAGACATATTGTAAAGGGTGTGATTAAAAGTGAGGCGAACCGCAGAAAAATTACGCAA
>CANKON010000041.1 GCA_947484105.1 Methylococcaceae bacterium
CAATTCAATCACAACGATAAAATTCCCATGTATCAATATAATCATAAAGATCAAATTCTCATTGAAGAGCGGGTCGCACAATTTAGGCGACAAACTGAGCAGTTTTTAAACGGTGAAATCTCTGCCGAAGGTTATCGAAATTTACGGTTGCGTAACGGAATTTATATTCAAACGCATGGTCCTATGTTGCGAGTTGCAATTCCTTACGGCATTTTAAATTCAAAACAAATTCACAAACTGGCTCATATTGCGCGGACGTATGACAAAAATTTCTGCCATTTTACAACACGCCAAAATGTGCAATATAACTGGCTCAAACTTGAACAGATTCCTGATGTTTTAGCTGAACTTGCTGAAGTGCAAATGCACGCCATTCAAACTAGCGGAAATTGTATGCGTAATACAACTACCGATCATTTAGCGGGTGTTTGCGTTGATGAAATTGAAGATCCGCGTCCATATTGCGAGTTGATTCGCCAATGGACAACATTGCATCCTGAATTTGATTGGTTGCCACGCAAATTTAAAATCGCGGTGAGCGGTTCACGCAACGACAGGGCTGCCACACAATTTCACGATATTGGTTTACATTTAGTTGAGAACGATAAAGGCGAAGTGGGTTTCAAAGTCTTGGTCGGTGGCGGTTTAGGACGCACGCCCGTCATTGGACAAGTGATTAAACCGTTTTTAGAAAAGAAACATTTATTGTCGTATTTAGAAGCGATTTTGCGAATTTACAATTTATTCGGTCGTCGCGATAACAAATACAAAGCGCGAATTAAAATTTTGGTGCGTGAAACAGGTTTAGACAAATTTTCAGAAATGGTCGAACAAGAATGGGCAATCATTCGTGATAATTTAGACGTTTTGCCTGAACGGTTTGCGGCATTAAAAACGCATTTTGAACCGTTTGATTACGACAAAAAAGCGGCTGAAAATATCACTTTTCCACAATATCAAGTTGAAAACAAAGCCTTTGAAACGTGGGTGAAATACAACACAGTTAATCATAAAGTTGCAGGTTATCGCGCCGTGTTTTTATCACTTAAACCGCGCGACGTTGCACCTGGTGATTTAACGTCTGAACAACTCGACGCAATCGCTGATTTAGCAGAGCGTTACAGTTTTGGTGAAGTTCGTACCACGCATCGACAAAATTTAGTATTTACTGATGTTAAACAAGCAGATTTGTTCCAATTATGGCAATTACTTTCAGGCTTAAATTTAGCCACGCCAAATATCGGGACGGCAACCGACATGATTTGTTGTCCAGGTTTAGATTTTTGTGAACTTGCTAACGCGGGCTCAATTGGTATCGCAAAAGAAATTAACGAAATTCTCGATGACCTTGATTATTTACACGATATTGGCAATGTAAATATCAATATGTCGGGCTGTATGAACGGTTGCGCTCATCAAAGTGTTGGGCATATTGGCATCTTAGGTGTTGATAAAAAAGGCGTGGAATGGTACCAAATCACGCTTGGCGGCTCATCGGCAAATGATGCGGCAATTGGTGAGCGTTTAGGCGCAGCCGTTGCTAAAGATGAAATTGCACCTGCTATCGATACAATTTTAAAAGTCTACATTGAACAACGTTTAGAAGAAGAATCCTTTTTAGAAACCGTCAATCGCGTTGGCATCGAACCCTTCAAGGTAAAAGTTTATGCAAATCATTAAAAATAATCAGCTTATCGAAAATCATTGGACGTATTTGGAAGACGATGTGCCTGTTATAGCTGGAAATATCTGTGTGTCATTAGCGCGTTGGAATGCAGAAAAAGGTGAATTGTCCAAACACGCAGGCAATTTAGGCGTGCGCCTTTCTTCAACTGACGATATTACTTCGCTCGGTTCAGATTTAGGTTTGTTTGCGTTAATTGAATTAAATTTTGAGAATTTTGCCGACGGACGTAGTTTTACACAGGCGTATTTATTGAGGAATCGTTACGGTTTTCAAGGTGAAATTCGTGCTGTCGGTAGTTATTTAGCGGATCAAGCCTTTCAGCTTTCGCGTGTTGGTGTGAATGGATTTAATCCTGAAAATTTGGTGCAAACACAGGCGACTCTGAATGATTTTACGGTGTTTTATCAGTAAGAAATTTCAGTCGTAAAAAAAGCCCTGTGAAATTCTGTTTCACAGGGCTTTTTTAATGGCGTAAAAATCAATGCAAAGTTTGCTTTAAATTTTCAAATGATTCACGACTCACCGAAAACAAAATTTTCATTTCTGCCGTGTAGTCATCAAGTTTTAAATCAACGTGTGACGCGATTAAACATTTCTCAGAATTCACATATTTTAAAAATTTATCTTTTAATTCAACGCGATAGGTTGGCAATGTGCTTTCCAATGGTGTGTGCAAATAATCAGCAATTTCTGATAAATAGCGAATCATTACCACATTCCCAAGTTCACACATTGCTTCATTTTCACATTCCAAAATCATTTCATTGTCAGCGGCTGCACCTAACATTTTTTTCAATATCAGAAAGATGCCGTCAATATCAAACATCAACAAAATTTCAGCATTTAACAAACCACTGCATTCAAGTTGCACGATGCCAAATTTTTGTGCTGAAAAATGTGACGCTGTGAAATTTTCAATTTCAACGTCGTGCAAAACAAAAGATAATTCGCTGCCAATAACATCGCTTAGACTTTGGACTGCGAAATGGGTTGCCTCGGTGATGACGTTTTGTAACGCTGACATTTTTTAGCCTGCAAAATACGCGAGAGCTTGAGAAATCGACTCTTCATTCACGGGTTTGGGAACCAAAATGGTACCTAAGGCTTTCGCTTCTTCTTGATAACTTTCTTGTACGTTTGCCGAAAAAATCACCAAGCGCACGTCGGGATGTTGTTCCAAAATGATTTTGGCTGCTTCGGTGCCAAGCATTCCAGGCATATTGATGTCCATTGTGCAGTAATCAGGTTTATCGGCATTGATGGCATCAATCGCTTCTTGACCTGTTGTCGCTTCGCTGAAAATCCAATCAGGATTTTTCGCACTGATATGTTGACGAATAAACATTCTTGAAATTCTGCTGTCATCAACCACTAAAACTTTTTTAGACATAAATTGCTCTCTTAAAATTGAAATTTGAAAAGTTAAAAACCGCGCGGATTATCACATAAGAGCCAGTAATTGGTTATAGATTTTTCCGTTTGTAACAAGGATTTGTTTCGGAAAAATTCCCTCATTTCCTTGGAAATCCGTGACCGTTGCGCCTGCTTCTTTCGCAATTAACGCACCTGCTGCGACATCGTACAAATTCAATTCTTGTTCCCAAAACGCATCGAGTTGTCCGTCAGCAACCAAACAAATATCAACCGCTGCCGAACCTAAACGCCGTTGGCTTGCTGTGGCTTGGGCAACGCGACAAAAACGCGCCAAATTATTATTTTCCAAATACGCTCGCAAACACGCAAAGCCTGTTCCAATCATGGCATCATTTAATTCGTCGAGGTCAGAAACGTGAATTTCTTTACCGTTCCGATACGCGCCCTGCCCTTTTTGAGCGCAATAAAAATCATTTAATGCAGGCGCAAAAACCGCGCCGAAAACGATTTCACCTTCAATTTCTAACGCCACGCTAATCGACCAATAATATTGTCCGCGTGAAAAGGAATGTGTGCCGTCAATCGGGTCAACAATCCAACGATTCGTTTGATTTTCAGATTGCCCGCTTTCTTCGCCCCAAAAACCAAATTGCGGATAATTGTCGCGTAATTGTGTTTGTAAAAATTTTTCAACGTCCACATCAGCGGCGGTGACAAAATCACGCGGATTTTTTTTATCCACGTTTAAATGTTTTAAATCATGAAAATAGGTCAGCGCAATTTGTCCCGCATCACGGATAATTTTTTCTAAAATGGGTTGTGAAATTTGCATTTTTGAATCCTTATGTAAAGTAATAACAGCGTGGATTTGTAGATTTTAAGCGTTAAAATTAGCACATAAAATCAATCTGAACATTTCACGATTAAGTAATCGTAAATTAAATAAGACGTTCTCCCCGCATTATTGTTAGTCTGTAAATTTTGAATTTCCAAATTTTATGAACCTATTTGAAACTAAGATTGCAATAATACAAACCAAACTGCCATTTCATTTTTTAATCAAACGCGATTTTTATGACAATTAACACTCAACTTTTTCCTTATTTTCAACCGATTGTCGGTTCGGCAAACGGTCAAATTGTCGGTTACGAAGCCTTAGCGCGTCGATTCGATTCGCAAGGCAACGTCAAATCAGCAGGGGAATTATTTTTACATCCTGATATTTCTGACAAACAACTGATTGAATGGGATCGCAATTTGCGTCGCCTTGCCTTGCAACGTTTCAGTGAATTAGAAAATGACTGTTATTTAACGCTTAACATTTCGGCGGCGTGGATTGATTACATTGACGATTTTAGCACGTTGCCAACGCTACAAATTCTCGATGAATTCGATATTGACAGAAATCGCATAATTATTGAAATTACAGAAACACAAGTTGATTTAGAGAAATTGCTCAAAGCAGTCGAAATGTATCGGAAACACGGTTTGAAAATTGCGATTGATGATTTTGGCGCGGGATTTTCACAACTTGAACGTGTAATGGCAATTAAGCCCGATATTATTAAACTCGATATGCAGTTTTTTCAAAACGCGGCGCGGGGGGGTGTTGAAACTGACGTCGTGCATTTATTGTCACGCCTTGCGAAACGCACAGGTTGTAAAATTGTCTGTGAAGGTGTTGAAACGAATGAAGATTTTTTATTCGGTTTAAGTTGTGGCGCACAATATATGCAAGGTTATTTATTCTCGCCAGCAACGGAAAAATTTCAAGATTCAGATCGCTATTTTTCTCAAATTTCAGCTTTGCGCGAAACCTTTTTATCGCATGCGTTAGAAATTCAAACCTATAAAAATCAATTTAACGACCGCATTCGCAAGCTGATTTATTACCTGCAAAAAGAAGTGGTTCAAATAAATTTTTCACATGAAAAATTATCTACAAATTTATTTGAAAACAGTGGGTTATTGCATTTTTATGTTTGCGATAATCACGGTAATCAAATTACGCCGAATTTTAATTTTTCAAACAATGCCTGGCTTGCCGATAAGAAGCAATTAGGTTTCAACTGGGCTTGGCGACCTTATTTTTACGAAGTGCTAAGTTTTGAGACCAACAACCGCATTGTCACGTCTGAGCGGTATCGTGATTTTAGTACCGATACATTGTGTAAAACATTTGCGTTGCGTTTAGATGCTACACGCGTTTTGCTTGTTGATGTGGTTGCTGATTGGCTCTAATTAAATTTTAGGTAAATAACAAATGAACAAATTAACGCAACTTACCATCAAAGCGCGATTCGGCGTAATTTTGGCAGTTTTAATTATTGGCTTTACGCTGTTTGGGATTGCGACGTTAAAAGCAATGAATACGCTTAACGTCAACGGTCCAATTTATCAACGCATTGTGCAAGGCAAGGATTTAATTGCCGATATTTTGCCACCGCCTGAATATATTCTTGAGTCGTATTTGGTCGTTTTTCAGCTTTCGCATTCAACAAATTCGGATGAAACTTCCGCGTTAGTTAAGCGTTTTGATGTTTTAAAAGGTGAATTTGATACGCGCCATGCGTTTTGGCTAACCGAAACACTTGAAAAAGAAATAAAAACGCCTTTGCTTGAACATTCTTACAACGCCGCACTCGATTTTTACAGCGAAGCGCAAACGCATTTTATTCCTGCGGTTAAAGCGCAAAATAATGAAGCGATGATGGTAAGTTTGGCGAAAATGCGTGTGAGTTATGAACTGCATCGCCAAGCTATTGATGAAGTTGTGAAAATGACTACTGAGCGTAATGGCGTTGATGAAAAGCACGCTAAAAGTTTGCTCGGCAGTTACGACGCAGGTTTATTAGCGATTTTTGTGTTGAGTATTTTTATTGCGTCGTTTTTAACAGTTTGGATTAGTCGCGGTATTTTGCGTTCGTTAACATCAGCACGTCAGATTGCTAACGCCATTGCGGTGGGCGATTTGAATTCAAAAATCGACACAACTCAAAGCGACGAAATTGGTGATTTGTTACGTTCGATGAATACGATGCAAAATGCGATTAACGATTTTGTTGCCGCACAAGATGATATGGCAACACAACACGCCGCAGGTTTTGTCAAAAAACAGCTTGATGTTTCGAAATTTAACGGTACTTATGCGCGAATGGCGCATGAAATAAACGAGTTAATTCAATCTCGCATTACCGTTAATCGCCGAATTTTGGATATTATCAGTCAATATGCAAAAGGCGATTTTTCGATAGATATGGACATATTACCTGGTGAAACTATCGTCATTACTCAAACCATGAACAGCATTAAACAAGCCTTACTCGCTATCAATAATGAAATTGAAATTTTGGCGAAAGCGGGCGCAAACGGCGATTTTTCAAAACGCGCGAATGCCGATAATTTTGAATTTATGTTCCGCGATATGCTCAGTGATTTAAATAAATTACTCACCACTTGCGACACAGGATTTAACGATATTTTGCGTGTTTCAACCGCGCTTGCTCACGGAAATTTAACGCAAACAATTACCGCAAATTATCCAGGAACATTTGGTAAAGTTGTCAAGGGCATCAACAGCACTGTTGAAAATTTGCAGGAATTAGTCGGTGAAATTAAAGATTCCACGTTACAAATCAATACCGCCGCGCAAGAAATCGCAGCGGGGAATAACGATTTGTCAAAACGCACCGAAAAACAGGCGGGAAGTTTAGAAGAAACCGCCGCAAGCATGACGCAACTTACCAGCACCGTTCAACATAATGCTGAAAATGCGACGCAAGCCAATGATTTAGCGCGTGAAGCGGCAAATATCGCACAACAAGGCGGCACCGTTGTTGGCAATGTTGTGACAACGATGGACAGCATTAACGAATCCTCACGCAAAGTGGTGGAAATTATTTCCGTTATTGACAATATCGCGTTTCAAACCAACATTTTGGCATTAAATGCCGCCGTTGAAGCGGCAAGAGCGGGGGAGCAAGGACGTGGTTTTGCGGTGGTAGCAACCGAGGTACGCAATCTAGCGCAACGCGCCGCCGCAGCGGCTGGCGAAATTAAAATGCTGATTGGTGATTCGGTTGATAAAGTTGAAAACGGTAGTCATTTAGTCACGCAAGCGGGAAAAACAATGGAGGAAATCGTCCAGGCAGTGAAAGGTGTTACAGTAATTATGGGCGAAATTACCTCTGCGTCTGTTGAGCAAAGCGCAGGGATTGCTCAAGTCAATCACGCCATTGCTCAAATGGACGAAGTCACGCAACAAAACGCCGCATTAGTTGAACAAGCTGCGGCGGGTGCTGAATCACTTGAAGAACAAGCACGAAAATTGTCTGTCACGGTGGCAAATTTTAAAACAGCTTAAAAATTAGAAGGTTGCATGGGAAATTTTAAATTTTAGTTTGCGTGCAATGTGTTTTCAAACATCGTTGCACGCCAAATCTGCGTCACTTGCTCACGCAACTCGACAAAATTTTCAGCTTTAATAATGGCTTTGCCGCCTTGCAAAACGCGCTTATGCCCCGCGTCACGGTAAGCACAATACGCATTTTTTAAAACTTTCGCGTTGGTTTCAGAAATCACGTTTTGCGTTTGCAAACTTTCCAGCAAACGCACGTTATCGGTATAAATTGTTAAATCAGCAGACATTGCAGCATTCGCTAAAATTCCGAATTGCACCATAAATTCAATGTCCACAATTCCGCCAGGACTTTGTTTTAAATCAAATTTATCAACTGATTTTGTATCTAAGTTTTCACGCATTTTCTCGCGCATTTCACGCACTTCGATTTTTAATTTTTCAACGTCACGCGGCAAACTCAACACACGATGCCGCATTTGTGAAAAATTTTCGCCTAAATTGCAATCGCCAGAAATAAAACGCGCTCGCACCAATGCTTGCAATTCCCACGTCCAAGCGTGTTCATGATAATAAAGCTCGTAAGTGTTGATATGCGTGACTAAAACGCCTGAATCACCGTGCGGACGCAAACGTAAATCGACTTCGTACAATTCGCCAGCAAGTAATTTAGTTTCAAAAATGTGGCGAATTTTTTGTGCTAAACGTCCGTAAAATTGGGAACAGGAAAGCGATTTTTCGCCATTTGTTAACGCATTTCCATCTTTGCAATCGTAGATAAAAACCATGTCCAAATCTGATCCATAACCCAATTCCAAGCCGCCTAATTTTCCAAAACCAATGACGGCAAAATTCGTTTTTTCATCATCACATTCGGGCGGATAACCGTGTTTTTCAACCAGCATTTGCCATTCGTATTTCACGACGCAATCCAGCAAACTTTCGGCTAAATAGGTCAAATAATCGCTCACAACCATGAGTGGAATCACGTCCATAATGTCCGCTGCTGCAATTCTTAACACGTTCACTTGTTTAAATTGGCGTAACGCAATCATCAAGGCTTCTAAATCTTCGGCATCAATTCGCGCCACAAGTTGATTCAATTGCGCCGTCAAATCAGCTTTTCTGAGTGGTTCAAATAGCGAGCGTGTGTCGAGTAATTCATCAAATAAAACAGGATAACGCGCCAAATACTCACCAATCCAAGGGCTTGCAGACGCGAGTTTTAGAAGTTGTGACAGTGCGTGCGGATTTTCAGCCAGCAATGCGAGATAAACATTTCGTCCAGCAACCGATTTGAACAATGCAAGCAAACGTTTTAAGGTTTCGTCAGGATTTGAAACCGTTTGCAAAGTCGCAATCACTTGTGGCATTAAACGGTTAATGACACCTAGTCCTTTGTTACTCAAACGGCGAATCGCTGGCTCATTTTTAAAATCACCCATCGCAGTCCAACTTTCAGCACAATGTTTAAAACCGTATTCGGACAAATTTTCGAGCAATTCATTTTCATCTTCTGAACCTGCCCAAATTTTTTGGCTGAGTTGCTCTATTTCGTCTTGTTTTGAAACCGAAAAAACCGCATCAAAAACCGAATGAACTTTTTCACGCACGGCGTTTAATTCTGTTAAAAATGCTTCCCAATTTTCAAATCCTAAAACATACGCCATCGCATTTTTAGCGTTTTCATTGATTGGCAAATCGTGAGTTTGTTTGTCTTGATATTGTTGAATACGATTTTCAACGCGACGCA
>CANKON010000042.1 GCA_947484105.1 Methylococcaceae bacterium
CGTACGTTGGCACTTTTACAAGAAAAAGGCGTTGCAGTTTCAATTATCGAATACTTGAAAACGCCTTTGACTGTTGTGGAACTTGAGGCTATCGCACAAAAACTGGGTTTAGAACCGCGTGAATTCATGCGGCATGGCGAATCGGAATATCAAAATGTTTCCGATGAAAGTTTGACGCGCCAAGCATTGCTTGAAGCGATTGTGAAATATCCCAATTTGCTAGAACGCCCGATTGCGGTCACAGACACGAAAGCTGCAATCGGTCGCCCTCCCGAAAATGTGTTGGCATTACTGTGAAAACGCAGCATTTCTATTGGCTGGCACTTAGCGCATTTTTTGGGCTATTCGGTTTGTTAATGCTTTGGCAAACCGTTTTAGCTCCTTCAACAAAATTTCCCGTCGTACTACTTTTATTACTTAACATCACACCGTTATTGATTCCAATGCGTGGAATGTTAAATGGCGACAAAAAAAGTTGCTCCTGGATGGCATACATCAGTTTATTTTATTTAATTCATGGTGCCGTTGAATGTTACGCCAACGTTGATGAACGTTGGCTGGCGGCATTGGAAGTATTTTTAAGCCTACAACTCTTTTTTGGTTCAGCATTCTATGTCCGCTCACTCAGTAGCCAAGCCTGAACAATATCCGCTCCATTTTGAATTTAGAGCCAATCAAACCTTTGATGATTTTTTCGCAGGGGCAAATCAGCCTATTCTTGAAGATTTGAAACAATGTGTTTTGGGTTACGGTGAACAGCAAATTTTTGTATGGGCGAGATCAGGGCAAGGCAAAAGCCACCTTTTACAATCCTGCTGTCATTACGCGCAAGAGCATGAGTATTCATCATTCTATTTTGATTTGTCACGTCATAGCTTGCACAAATCCGCTATTTTTCTAGGTTTGGATGATTACGAAGTGGTTTGTGTTGATAATGTTGATTCAATTATTGGACAAGTAAAATGGGAACAAGCATTAGCGGCGTTTATGCAACGCCATTATGAACGTGGGCATCGTTTAATTTTATCGGCGACAAATTTGCCAAATCACATGACCATTAAAACGTCAAATGTAAAAGCAAATTTAAGCTGGGGTTTGATGGTTCAACTGAAAACACTGGTGGACACATACAGTATTGATGCGTTAATTTTTAAAGCCGATGCGATGGGGCTTGAAATTTCGCCACAAGTCGGACGCTTTTTAATGATTCAGCATCAAACCGAATTGGATGGTTTGTGGTACTTATTAGAAAGACTGGATCGTGCTTCATTATCTGCAAAACGAAAACTCACCATTCCATTCTTAAAACAATTACTGCTTAATGCTCAAAATTAACCTCGTTGATACGATTTGTATCAACGAGGTTTCTTCGTTTTAATCCACAATAAACAGATTTGATGCGCCTGTTTCAGCGGATGATGCACCTAAACGGAAATGCCCAAACATTTCACGACCCATTCCCATGTGATGATTATGTGCGGTGTTTGGTGCTGGCACTCTCGCGTTAAATTCTTCATCATTCATCAACACGTTAATGTCGCCCGTTTGTAAATTCAACGAAATAATGTCGCCATTGTGAACTTTTGCCAACGGTCCACCGACTTCACATTCAGGGCATAAATGAATAACGGATGGCACTTTACCCGATGCGCCTGACATTCTTCCATCAGTGACTAACGCTACTTTAAAACCTTTGTCTTGCAATACACCCATTGGCGGTGTGAGTTTGTGTAATTCAGGCATTCCGTTTGCTCTTGGACCTTGGAAACGAATAACGGCAACAAAATCTTTTTCCAATTCCCCCCGTCTAAATGCCGCCAAAAAATCTTCCTGATCATCAAACACGACAGCAGGAGCTTCGACAATTAAATGTTCTGGATCCAGTGCAGACAATTTCGACACTCCACGCCCTAAATTGCCTTTCATTACATGTAAACCACCACTTTCTGCGAAAGGTTTTGAAACCGTACTTATCACACTTAAATCTAAGGGTTCAGCAGGTGCAGCTTCCCACACCAATTTGTCATCACGCAACTTGGGTTCTTGGCAATAACTTGCCATACCGCGACGATTTGCAACTGCAATCGTATCTTCGTGCATTAAGCCGTTATTTAATAATTGCGAAATAATGACACCCATACCGCCTGCTGCATGGAAATGATTCACGTCCGCTGACCCATTTGGATATACCTTTGCGAGCAACGGAATGACTTTTGACAAACGATCAAAATCATCCCAGTTCAAGTTAATTCCCGCCGCACGAGCAATCGCGACTAAGTGCATTGTATGATTAGTCGAGCCGCCTGTTGCCAGTAAACCAATGACAGCATTCACAATCGCTTTTTCATCCACAACATACGCCAACGGACGATAATCATTGCCTAAATCAGTGAATTTCAAAATTTGACGCGCGGCTTCTTTAGTTAATTCGTCACGCAAGGGCGTATTCGGATTGACAAACGAACTGCATGGCAAGTGCAAGCCGAGCATTTCCATCATCATTTGATTGGTATTCGCCGTGCCATAAAATGTACACGTTCCCGCGCTGTGATACGACGCAGCTTCAGCAGCCAATAATTCTTCGCGACCAATCTCACCCAACGCATATCGTTGACGAGCTTGGGCTTTTTCTTTATTACTAATGCCACTTGGCATCGGACCTGCTGGAACAAAAATCGCGGGTAAATGCCCAAAACTCAACGCGCCGATTAACAAACCAGGCACAATTTTGTCACACACGCCTAAATACAAACCGCCGTCGAACATATTGTGGCTCATACCGATTGCTGTCGTCATCGCAATTAAATCGCGGCTGAAAAGCGATAATTCCATGCCCGCTTGACCTTGCGTAATTCCGTCACACATCGCAGGAACACCACACGCCACTTGTGCCACACCACCTGCTTCATGAATCGCAGCTTTGATTAAATCGGGGTAATCTTTGTAAGGCTGATGCGCCGAAAGCATATCATTATAAGACGTGACGATAGCAATGTTAGGTTTACTGTCCGCCGTCAAATCCGCTTTGTCTTCAGCATCACACGCCGCAAAACCGTGTGCCAAATTCGCACACCCCATACCGACACGCTGTGGTTTTTTCTTTGTGTAAGTATCAACGTGTTTCAAATACGCCGAACGGGTAGTATGACTACGCTCAATAATCTCATTAGTAACGCTTTGAATAATCGGATTCATACCTTTTTCCTTATTGTTTATAGTTATTAGATTAGTTGTCAGATGAGTTGATTATATTACAAAGAAAACCAAAATCGCTTAAAACTTAGCCCGTGCCTAAAACTAGAAACTTCGGTAAAATTCGTGCCTTTAATTCCCAACTATAGTTTAAGCCTCAATGAAAATAGTAATTTTAGGAGCAGGTGTCACAGGCGCATCTGTGGCTGAAGCATTGGCAAGTGAAGAAAATGATATTGTTGTCATTGATTTTCGGGCTGATTTACTCGAAGCTCTTAAAGAGCGTTTTGATATTGCCACCGTCACGGGAAATGCCGCGCATCCAAGCGTCTTAGAGCAAGCGGGAATTAGCAATACCGACATGGTGATTGCGGTTACAGACAGGGATGAAACCAATATGTTGGCGTGTTTAATCATTAACGCCCTCTACTCAAAACCAAAAACAATTGCCCGTGTTAGAGCAATTGATTATCTAAAACATCCGCGCCTTTTCAGTCAAAAAGGTATTCCTGTTGATGTTGTGATTAGTCCCGAACAAATTGTAATGAATGCCATTCGCAATCTCATTGAATTCCCAGGTGTATTACAAGTTTCAGAATTTGCAAATGGTTTGGTGCGTTTATTTTCTGTCAAAGTGGTCGGAAACGGAATCTTAACGGGTAAAAAAATTAAAACTATTAAGGAGCGTTTGATCAATGGAAAAACGCGCGTTGTGGCTATTTTTAGAAATGGTGAGCCGCTTTATGTGAACGGTGATGCCACGATTGAAACAGGAGATGAAGTTTTTTTCGTTGCACCACGCGAAGAAGTGCGTCGTGTTTTAGACGAATTAGGCAAATTAGAAGCCCCTATTAAACGCATTATTATTGCGGGAGGCGGTCATGTTGGAAAACGTTTGGCATTAGCATTAGAAAAAAAACATCAAGTCAAAATCATCGAACGCGATCCCAAACGTGCAAAAAAAATCGCGAATGATTTAGATAAAACGGTTGTGCTATTAGGTGATTGTGCGGATGAAAAACTCTTACTCGATGAATCCATTGAAGATACCGATTTATTTTGTGCGATTACAGATAACGACGGCGTAAACATTATTTCCGCGTCACTAGCAAAAAGTTTAGGCGCACGAAAAACCATTTGTTTACTTAATCACACTTCGTACACAAAATTATTGCCTGGTACAAGCATTGATGCGGTCGTTTTGCCAAATCAAGAAACACTAGGTAGTATTTTAAAACACGTTCGCAAAGGTGATGTGGCTGAAGTGAGTTCGCTTTGCGGCGGGACGGCGGAAGCCATTGAAGCAGTTGCACATCACACGGGCGAAGACGATTCTGTGGTTGGCAAACGTGTCGATTCCATTAAATTCCCTGACGGCATCGTAATGGGCGCGTTGATTCGTGAAAATGTCGTGATTTGTATTCATCATGATACGGTTTTCAAAGAAGATGACCATGTCATTATGTTTGCGATGGATAAAAAATTGATTACATATATTGAAAAATCGTTTCAACCAATTAAAAACTAAGGTGGTTTGATGCGCTCAATTTTTACACTGATTCATGTTCTGGGTCTTGTTACGATGGGATTTAGTGGGTTGATGGCAACGTGTTTTCTCACGTCCTATTTCAATCAAGATGGTGTTACCCAGGCATTTTTAGACGCAATGTTAATTTCTTTTTGTGTCGGTGCGTTAATGTTTTTACCCACGTTAAAAATCCCCAAAAAATTGTCCCGCCAAGCAGGATTTTTATTAGTCGCCATGACATGGTCGCTCAGTCCAATGATTTGTACCTTGCCGTTGTTATTAGCCTTACCGAATATGACGCTTGTTGATGCGTATTTTGAAACCATGTCAGGACTAACAACGACGGGAGCCACTGTAATGAGTGGTTTAGATACCCTTCCTATGTCGCTGAATTTGTGGCGAAGCGAGTTAAATTGGATTGCGGGAATGGGAATTATTATTTTCGCAGTGGCAATTTTACCGATGTTAGGTATTGGGGGAATGCAACTTTACAAAGCAGAAACACCAGGTTCGGTTAAAGAATCCGAATTGCCACCACGCATCGCTCAAACAGCAAAGGCGTTGTGGTTTGTTTATGCAGGTATTACTGTGGCGTGCATTTTATCTCTCAAAGTCGCGGGAATGGGCTGGTTTGATGCAGTTTGTCATGCCTTTTCAGCGATGAGCTTAGGTGGAATGTCAACGCATGATAACAGTGTTGGTTTTTTTGATTCTGTTCCCATCGAAATTGTTTTAACTGTTTTTCAACTAATCGCTGCGATTAACTTTGCGACCCATTTTGTGGCGTTACGCAAACAATCGTTAAAACCGTATTTCGAGGATATGGAAGCACGCGGTTTTCTGATTTTGGTGCTGAGTAGTTGTGTTTTGGCAGCAAGTGTTTTGCAATACGAAGGGACATATCCTGACTTTTGGACAGCTTTGCGTCACGCATCATTTAACTTAGTGACAATTGCTACCGATTCGGGATTTGCGACTCAAGATTTTAATCAATGGCCCATTTTTGTTCCGATTTGGATGTTATTTCTGAGCTGTTTGTCTGCTTCATCGGGATCGACAGGTGGTGGTATTCGGATGATTCGTACCATTATCTTGATTAAACAAGCACGACTTGAAATGTTTAAATTCATTCATCCCTTTGCTATTCGCCCCATGAAAATTGGCGATACGGTCATCAGCAATAACATTATTACTTCAGTGATGGGTTTTATTTTCCTGTATTTTATTTGCATTGTAATTTTAATTTTTGCTTTATTACTCACAGGATTAGATTTTTTAACATCTTTTTCGGCAATTATTGCTTGTTTTAACAACGCTGGACCAGGTTTAAATCTGGTTGGACCTGCGACAAATTACTCCGTTTTAAAAGACGTACAGACTATGATTTGCACATTTGCAATGTTACTCGGACGAGTTCAAATTTTCTCAATTGTCATTTTATTTATTCCTGAATTTTGGCGTAAATAGAATTTTAAAATTTCTGAATAATCATAAAAATCTCAGACTGATGATTTAGTCATGACATTGAAAAGTTTTAAAGTACGAGGTGTTAATCAATGATAAACAGAATCAACAGGTTGTTATGTCACATAATCCTAGTCTATAATAGCTGCATAAGAATCGGCTGAAAAGTTGGTGATTTACTTGAATTTTCGCTCTCATTATTGAGCTTTTTGATAGAAATAAATAACAATGAAAACATTTAGCGCAAAACCCGCAGAAGTAAAACGCGATTGGTATGTGGTTGATGCAGAAGGTAAAACATTAGGTCGCCTCGCATCAGAAATCGCACTTCGCCTTCGTGGCAAACACAAACCTGAATACACGCCTCACGTTGACACGGGTGATTACATCATCGTTGTAAATGCTGAAAAAATCGGTGTAACAGGCAATAAAGAAAAAAATAAACTTTACCAACATCACACAGGTTACGTTGGTAACTTGAAAACAACAACGTTGGGTAAATTAAGAAAAACATTCCCAGATCGTATTTTGACGACTGCCGTTAAAGGTATGTTACCGAACAACCCATTGGGTCGTGCGATGTTTAAAAAGTTGAAAGTGTATGCGGGTGCAGAACACGATCATCAAGCACAACAACCTAAAGTTTTAGAATTATTTGTGAGTAAATAAACATGGCTGCAACTCAATACTATGGTACAGGTCGTCGTAAAAGTGCAACTGCTCGCGTTTATGCAGTGGCAGGAACAGGTAAATTTACTGTTAACCATAAAGAATTAGACGTTTATTTTGGTCGTAAAACTGACCAAATGGTTTCAACACAACCGCTTGAATTGCTTGAATTAGCAGGTAAATTCGATGTTAATGTTTTCGTAAAAGGCAGCGGTCCTTCTGGTCAAGCTGGTGCGATTCGTCATGGTTTGACACGCGCATTGATGGTTTATGACGAAACATTGCGTCCTGAATTAAGAAAAGCGGGTTTTGTAACCCGTGATTCACGTGAAGTTGAACGTAAAAAAATCGGCTTACACAAAGCGAGAAAACGCCCACAATACTCAAAACGTTAATTCTCGACCTTTGGTGCTTTGCATCAAGGTGTACAAAAGGGCTGCATTTATGTAGCCCTTTTTTTATGGTTCAATTCTAAAGACTTGAGGTTCTTATGACGATTTCCATCGTTATTCCTGTTCACAATGAAGCTGAAAACATCAATCCGTTATTAAACGAAATCACTGCTACCCTTACAGATTTTCCTGATTACGAAATCATTTATATCGACGACGGCAGCCACGATGATACATTAGACGTGTTAAAAAAAGCACAACAATCTATTCCAAATCTGCGTGTTTTTCATCATGAAAAAAGTTGCGGACAAAGTGCTGCAATTTATACAGGCATCAAAGCCGCAAAATTTCCTGTTATTGCAACACTCGACGGTGATGGACAAAATAATCCCGCAGATATTCCAAATTTATATGCCGAATTACAATTGCAACGTGAAAAAAATTCAAAACTTGCCATGATTGCAGGTTGGCGTAACCAGCGACATGATTCAGCGTGGCGATTATTTTCATCAAAATTTGCTAACGGTATTCGCTCAAAATTATTAGGTGACGCTACGCCTGACACGGGTTGTGGATTAAAAGTATTTTTACGTGATGCGGCATTGCAGCTGCCATTTTTTGACCACTATCATCGTTTTTTACCTGCGTTAATGTTGCGTGGTGGCTATCAAGTCGTTTCTGTTCACGTCACGCATCGAGCGAGAGAACGCGGCATTTCTAATTACGGCACACTTGACCGTTTATGGGTAGGCATCAGTGATGTTGCAGGCGTAATTTGGTTAAAAACACGCATGAAACTCACCGAGGTAAGCGAAATTGAACGTTAATTTAAGTCAAGAAACCATTTGGTTAGGCATTGGTTTTATTGGACAAGCCCTATTTTCAGCACGATTTATTATTCAATGGCTCAAAAGTGAAAAAGAAAAAAAAAGCGTCTTTCCTGTTGCATTTTGGTATTTCAGCATTGGGGGCGGTGTAACGTTGCTGGCGTATGCAATTTATCGCCAAGACCCTGTTTTTATTTTGGGACAAGCGAGTGGATTATTTATTTATGCGCGTAATTTGTATTTTGTATTTAACGAAAAAGCGAGTTCCGATTAACCCAAAAGAGGATGGTTAGCGAACATTTCACCATTGCCTTCGTAATTTATAAAAAGTTTCCCACCACAAACGTTGACGTATCTGCTACGTCAACAGTACTAATCAGCGTGACCGCCGCTATTATTTGGCTGGAATGCCAGATAATAGCATCTGTGGAAAAATACATTATTTTCACGCCCATTGCTGTAAGCGTGGTAGCGATTAAATATCCCGTTTCAAAATTGGTTAATGAACCCACTTGCGCCACGGAAAATGAAGCCGCATATTTGTTCAGTTCTGACGGTGTGTAAATACTGTTGCCATTCTCACATCCTCGAATAGGGAAAAATCTCCTGCTAATCGTAGAGTTTTTTATAATGTCATCCTATCCAATCACACCGTGTATTCCATCACCTTTTTGATATAAATTCGAGTACAAAGCACTAAAAAAATGCAATAACATGATATGTAAATAAAAATTTATTTATGTGGAACTGGGCGTAATATCTACACCTGAAAATGGAGCGGTTAATTATGCTGATTCCACTTGCAAAAAATGAATGCCATCTATCAACTCTTCAATGAGGTAACCAGTCATGAGTACATTTTTTATTATTTTCTTTACCTTTGCCGTTGTTTTAGTCTACATGAGC
>CANKON010000043.1 GCA_947484105.1 Methylococcaceae bacterium
TAGGCTTCGTTTGCGGCTTGACCAGCATGGTAAGTAGTGTAAGCATAAACGGGGATATTTAAATCGCCCAATTTTTTCTCAATCAGTGGCAACACGTCCGCCCAATCCAAACCGCCTGTTCCTGTTGCTAAACGTGGTAATGCAATTGACGTAAAATTTTCTTTGACGGCAATTTTGGCTAAGGCTTTCAACGAATGTTGAACGTGCGCCAATGTCGCTACGCCATGACGATGGTCGTGAGCATCCGATCTTTCTTGCGTGATTAAATTCACCACAAATTTACCTTCGGCACTTACCCACGTCCACGCATCACCCGCTTCTGGGCTGTGTTGATGACACCAGTGGTGAAAATCTTTGTGCATCGACGGATACAAATCGTGCAACTGTAACGCCAAACCTTTGTCCATGGGATCGTTAATACCAACGCCTTGCGCGATTGCGTGGGCGTTACTCAATAAAATATCGCCTTCTACTAAATGAATCATATTGTTCCTCTTTGTGGTTTAAAAATTATTTTTTGATTTGAGATTGCCAAAAATCGAACGTCGGATTGTTCAACAACGTGTCCGTAAATTTACTCGCATTGGCTAAATTTTGTCGCGCTTTTTCGCCCAAATCTTCACCCAGTTCAAAACTGTCCGCGCCAATCGCTAATAAAAAACAGGGCGGCGGCGTTTCTTTTTTTATCGCTTGATAAGTATCTAAAATTGCGGCAGGACTCATAGCATGGGTGGTGTGGCTTAAATCTCGAATCGGTTGTAAACGGGTAAATTCAAACGCGGTTTCACTTTTCACCGACGCATCAATAAACATCACGAGTTCACGATTTTCCAAATCCAGTGCGTGTTCAATTTGAAGCTGAAAATCAGTCAGTAAGTCGATATTTTCAAGCGAGAAATGCGCTTCAATGTGTTCCAACATCAATACGCCTAGCGCATCGTCGCCGCGACTTAAATTACCGTAGCCGAAAATTAGGATTGGTTTAGTAGACACGCTCAATTTCACCCGTATCGTGCTTAACCAATTTATCAATCATTTCGCCTTTTGCGTTAACAAGTTCAAGTTGCAATGGCATTTTACCCACCGCGTGCGTCGCACAAGATAAACAAGGGTCATAAGCACGAATCGCGACTTCTAAATTATTCAAAAGCGGTTCGGTCAATTCTTGTCCAGACAGATATTCCGCTGCGACTTGGCGCACCGACTCATTCATGCCCATGTTGTTGCTGGTGGTCGAAACGATTAAATTCGCTTTCGTGACAATGTCGTTTTCATCAACTTGATAATGATGAAATAACGTGCCGCGTGTTGCTTCAATTACGCCGATGCCTTCAAAACGACGTTCACCTTTTGCGGGTTCTTCGTGTTTCAAAACGTCTGGGTCGTTTAATAATTCTTTGATGCTTTCGGCGCAATGTAAAAGTTCAATGAGTCGCGCCCAATGAAATGCTAACGTGCTATGCACCATGCCTTCTGCGCCACCGTGTGCTTTGAATTCGACGCGCTGTTTTTCGGCAATTTCCGTGTTGATGTAATCACAGTTATTTACCCGTGCCAAAGGTCCTACACGATACCAACCGTTTTCTTTGCCCAACGCGGTTAAATACGGGAATTTCATGTATGTCCACGAGCGCACTTCTTCGTGAATGTAATCGTTATATTTGCAGTAATCAATATGGTCAAACAGCGTGTTGCCTTCGGCATTTTTCACGCGCAAACCACCGTGATAAAACTCTAATGCGCCATCAGGTTGCACCATGCCTAAATAATTCGTGCGAATCGTGCCGAAATCATCGTAATACGGCAAATTTGAACAATGTACTTTTTTAACGAGTTCTACCGACGCATTCGCCCATTCAATGATTTGGTCAATATTGGTCAATAAATAATCACGTTCTTCGGTGCTTAACGGTTTATTCATTCCACCTGCAATTGCACCAGTTCCGTGAATACGTTTGCCCGAAACCATCCGAATCACTTCTTGACCGTATTTACGCAATTTCACGCCTTGCAAACCAATATCGGGAAAATCATTTAACACCGCCACAATCGAGCGTTTTTGGATTTCACTTTCAAAACCAAACAACAAATCAGGGCTAGATAAATGAAAAAAATGCAGCGCGTGCGATTGTAAAATTTGTCCAAAATGCAATAACTTTCTAAGTTTTGTCGCTGAAATCGGTAAATTTTCGGGGTCAACACCAACGAGTTGGTCAATCGCTTTTGCCGCTGCAAGATGATGGCTGACAGGACAAATGCCGCATAAACGTTGCACTAAAACGGGCAATTCCCAATACGGACGACCTTGAATAAATTTCTCAAACCCCCGAAATTCGACAATGTGTAAACGTGCTTGTTGTACTTTGTTATTTTCATCGAGTAGTAACGTGACTTTGCCGTGACCTTCCACCCGTGAAACAGGATCAATCACCACACGTTTTAAATTTTCAGTATTTTTGGCAGTTTCTAAATGTTCGTACATGATTTCACCTCACATGGATATGAATTAAAACGACTAATTATTTTTTATCTTTTTCGCTTTTCAAAATTTCAGCTAATTGTTTTGCTGGTAAATAACCTGGGTAAATCGTGCCTTTTTCAGTCACAATCATTGGTGTGCCTTTCACATCAAAACTGGTCGCGATTGCCATGTGTTCATCGATAGGATTCTCACACGTTTTAGGTTCCACTTTTTGGTCTTTTTTCGCTGCTGTTAACGCGGCATTTCTATCTTTTGCACACCAAACAGAAACCGCTTTGTTGTAAGAATCTGAACCTTTACCCGCGCGTGGATAAAATAAATAACGAATTTCAATGCCTTCGGCTAAATATGAATCTAATTCAGAATGTAATTTACGGCAATAACCACAATCAATATCGGTGAAAATGGTTGCGGTGTAAGTGTGAATTTTGGGCTTGAAAATAATCATTTTAGCTTCGCCCAATTTATCTAACGCCACTTTTCGTGCGCCACTTAATTTTGCATCAGTCAAATCGGTTTTGGTTTGTGTGTCGATTAAACGACCTTGCAACAAGTATTTTCCGTCTTCAGAAACGTAAATAATATCGCCGCCGATAGTCACCTCAAAAACACCCTTTATTGGTGAAGGCGTAACGCTTTCAATTGGCAAGGTTGGCATGGTTTTCAACAACGTTTCACGCAACAATTTTTCGTCAGCGAAGGCGTTCGTAGCAAGTAACGCAACGGTCGCGCTTAAAAGTAATTTTTTCATTTTTATCTCTTATAAATTTAGTTAACTGTTTAAATGTTCCCACGAAACGGGGTCTTCAATGGGTTCAAGATGCGTGTCGATGTCGATATTGTCAAAAATTTCTGTAATGCGTTGCTCAATCAATTCCGCCAAATCATGCCCTTTTTGAACCGACCAATTGCCTGGTACCAAAATATGAACCGACATAAAACGCCGTGATCCTGCGTAACGAGTCCGTAAAGCATGATAAGCAATGTTATTTAACGCCACAAATTGTTCCAACACGTCAATAATTTGAGCTTGTTCTTCTGAGGCTAACGCACCATCCATCAAACCTAAAAATGTGCGCTGAAGCAATTTTAACCCCGTCCATACAATGTTTAACGCAACAAAAATAGCAATGATAGGATCAATAATTTCCCAGCCGTTTAAACCAAATTGTTTCGCAATCGCTAGACTTTCTTCAAATGAATTGGCGGTTAAAATGATGCCAATCCCAATCAAAATGCCAACCGTTGTCCAAACATCTGTCATTAAGTGTTTGCCATCGGATTCGAGTGTAATCGAATTATTTTTTTTGCCCGCATGAATCAAAATCAGCGCGGCAATCAAATTGATGATTGAAGCAAAAACAGAAATCGCGATACCTATATCGAGTTGTTGAAGCGGTTGTGGATGCGACAATCTTTCCCAGGCAGTCACCATGATGCTAACGGCGGCAAGCAAAATCATCACCCCTTCGGCACCGCTTGAAAAATATTCGATTTTTTCGTGTCCGTAAGGATGTTTTTCGTCGGGGGGTTTGGCCACGATGTATAACACCACCAGCATAATCATTGCGGCAACTAAATTGATAATAGATTCGAGTGCGTCAGATAATAATCCAACCGAATCTGTCAGAAAATAAGCGTAACTTTTTAATGCAATCGTCGATAAGGCAGCGAAAATTGACAGCCAACCGTAAAGCATTAACGATTTTTTTGGCGCGACCATTATTGAAACAGCCGTCCAACGTCCATAAACATCGCTATCGACATCAATAAACCTAATAACACAATGCCAATTTTTTGAAAAAAGAGCTGGATATTTTCGGAAACAGGCGAGCCTTTTAAGCCTTCAATGGCAAAGAAAAACAAATGTCCACCATCTAAAATAGGAATGGGTAATAAATTTAACACCCCCAAACTGACGCTAATTAAGCCCATAAATTTTAGAAAATGTACCAAACCCATGTCGGCAGATTGCCCTGCGTATTGCGCGATACTGATGGGACCACTTAAATTTTCGAGCGATGCTTTACCGACAAACATTTGCCCCATCATTTTTAAAGTTGAAGACGAATAAAAATAAGTAGTTTTAAAGGCTTGTGGAATCGCAGCTAACGGCGAAAGCGCGTAATGAACTTGAAACGATTTCAATAAGTTTTCAGGAATTTCTACCGACGCACCGATTTTTCCATCTGCATTTGGCGTGAGCGTTATCGTCGTTTGCACGCCATCGCGTTCGATTAAGATCTGCAACGTTTGATTCGGATTTACTTTAATAATATCAACCCATTGTTGCCAATCTTTGACCGCGATTTCATTCGCACTCAAAATCAAATCACCTTGTTTTAAACCTGCCACTTTCGCCGTGCCATTTTCTAACACGTTTCCAATAATCGGTTTTAAGTCAGGCGAAAATAATCTGAAACCCAATTTTGCAAAAAGCTCGTCAGGTGTTTGCGTTTCGCTCGTGTCAATGTGCAAGATTTTCGTAATTTGCGAATCGTCTTGATTTTTCACTTTAACAAAAATTTCCGCTTCCCCTTCGAGCGCAGTCGAAATAATCGTAGACATCGCGTGCATAAACGTTGGCGTAGGTTCTTCATTGACAGACAAAATTTCATCGCCTTCCGAAAAACCTGCACTCGCCGCGAGCGATTGGGTGGCAGGTTGTCCTAAAATGGGTTTAATGCCCGTTTCACCAATAACCAACACGCTCCAAAATAACGCCACCGCTAAAACTAAATTAAAAATTGGACCTGCCGCAACAATGGCTGTGCGTGCTAAAAGCGGTTGCCGATTGAATGCAAACGGTAAATCTTCTTTTTTGACTTCGCCTTCGCGCTCATCAACCATTTTGACGTAGCCGCCGAGCGGAATCGCTGACAAAACGTATTCTGTTGAATTTGAGGTGGTTTGATGTCGCCACAACACTTTACCAAAACCGATTGAAAAACGAATCACTTTTACGCCCGATTTTCGAGCCACCCAAAAATGTCCAAATTCATGCACCGCAACCAAAACGCCGATTGCAACAATGAAATAAAACAACGTGTGTAAAAAACTCATTAGTTCGCCAAATCTTGAATTGCTTGATTTGCAACCACTCGCGCTTTGCTATCCATTTCTAAAATCTTTTCCAAACTGTCGGCTTTCTGCACGGGAATAATTTGCATCGTTTTTTCAATTACAACGGGAATATCCGTAAAAAGAATTTGCTCATTTAAAAATGCTTCGACGGCAATTTCATTGGCAGCATTCAAAACCGTTGGCATCGTCCCGCCTGCGGTAATGGCTTCATAAGCGAGGCGCAAACATGGAAAACGCGCTAAATCAGCGGGTTCAAAATCCATGTGTTTCACGGTAAAAATATCGAGCGGCGACGCGCCCGATTCAAAACGTTCGGGATACGCTAGCGCGTGAGCAATCGGAATTCGCATATCAGGGCAACCCATTTGCGCTAAAACTGTGCCATCAACATAATCGACCATCGAATGAATCACGCTTTGCGGATGCAACACGACTTGAATTTGCTCGGGTTTCATATTGAAAAGCAAACAGGCTTCAATCATTTCTAAGCCTTTATTCATCATCGTTGCAGAATCAACGGAGATTTTTTTACCCATATCCCAATTCGGATGCGCGACAGCTTGTGCAGGCGTGACGCTTGGCAATTCGTTTAACGGCTTGGTTCTAAAAGGTCCGCCCGACGCGGTGAGTAAAATGCGACGCACGCCTTTTGCACTCACGCCCGTTTGATAACTCGCAGGCATACACTGAAAAATCGCGTTGTGTTCGCTGTCAATTGGTAATAAATGTGCGCCCGATTTTTCGACCGCATTCATGAAAATATCACCAGACATCACCAGTGCTTCTTTGTTGGCGAGTAAAACGGTTTTACCCGCTTGCGCTGCTGCTAAAGTTGGCAATAAACCCGCTGCACCAACGATTGCCGCCATCACAGAATCAACATTTTGCAAGATTGAAACTTCAACTAAGGCTTCCGAACCTGCTAAAACACGCAGCGTTTTTAATGACGAATTTTCAATTCTAGTTTTAAATTCAGCGGCTTTTTGTTCATCAACAATGACCACAATTTCAGGCGAATGCGCGAGGCATTGTTCATAAAGTGTGTCGATATTTTTATTTGCCGTGAGTGCGACGACTTTATACAAATGCGGATGCCGCGCGACAACGTCGAGCGTACTTACGCCGATTGAACCTGTTGCGCCAAGAATGCAGATTCCTTTCATGAAAATAGTCCGACTGATTCCAAATAAATTCCCGCGTAAAACAACGGAATCGCGGCACACAAGCTGTCAATGCGGTCTAAAATTCCACCGTGACCTGGTAATAAATTGCCACTATCTTTTGCATTCGCGCGACGTTTCACGACACTAAAAAATAAATCACCGTAAATCGAAATCAGCACCGTTAAAATAGAAAGTAAAATGAAGTCGGCAATAATCATTGGTTCTTGGAATTGCATAATCAAAACTAGAATTCCAGCACAAATTACAGAACTTCCCAACGCGCCATACATGCCTTCAACAGTTTTTCCAGGGCTAATTTCAGGCGATAATTTTGTTTTTCCCCATTTTTTGCCTGTGAAAAATGCTGCAATATCCGCAACCCAAATCAAAACCAAAAAATAAAGCGTCATTTCTGAACCGAAAAAAGCGCGTAAGCGGGACAAAAACATCCAACTCATTAACAACACAAACCAGCCAATCAACGCTTGTTTAAACGGGGTAAATTCAAGTTTCAATGCGCCTTCAGGTGAATTCCGAATAACCATCATCGTCAACACCCAAAATAAAACGGCGGGTAACGCGAGCCATTCCAAAATGCCCGACTGATTACGAATGTCTTCCATGACGAATTTAAATTTTTCAGCTAAATAATCCATCACGGGAGCTAACGCTTCTAATAAATACGTCCACAAATGAATGAATAACATTGCGCCAATCAGTGACACGAAAAAAAGACCGCGTTTTTTGAGGTGGGTGACATTAGTGAGATTTAACCATTCGTTTGCACCGAGTAGCACAATGATGGCGATTAAAAGTGAAAAGTAGCTCGAAGGAAGTTCAAACACCGCCAAAACCACCAACGTGGCTAGCAATGTTGCGGTGATAATGCGTTGTTTTAACATAGGAATTTTTTAAGAAAAAGATTAAGGAGTGGCAAGCGCGGCAATTTGATCGCCCGTATGCCCAAAACGCCGTTGTCGGCTTTGAAAACTGGTAATGGCTTCTTGCAAAGCCGATTTATTAAAGTCGGGCCATAAAGTCGGCGTGAAATAAAATTCAGTGTAGGCGAGTTGCCACAGCATGAAATTACTGACACGCTGCTCGCCGCCCGTGCGAATAAATAAATCTGGTTCAGGTAAATCAGCAAGTGACAAATGTTGATTTACAACCCTTTCAGTAATGTCTTGTGGCAATAATTCGCCCGATGCAACACGTTCAGAAATAATCTTACAGGCTAGCGTCATATCCCAACGACCGCCGTAATTTGCGGCAATAACCAAGGTTAAGGCGGTATTATTTTTGGTTTTTTGTTCGCCTTCGGTCATTTTTTGCTGTAACTTTTCATCAAACGCTGTGCGGTCACCAATGAAACGTAAACGGATATTATTTTTGTGTAATTTGTCAATTTCGCTTTGTAACGTTGTTAAAAACAAACTCATTAACAAAGTCACTTCCGATTCTGGTCTGCGCCAGTTTTCACTACTAAAAGCGAATAAACTCAGCACTTCGCAGGTCGGATCGGCGGCACATAATTCGACAATTTTACGCACCGCTTTTACCCCCGCATGATGCCCGACAGCGCGTGGCAAAAAACGCTGCTGCGCCCAACGCCCATTGCCATCCATAATGATCGCAATGTGACGTGGCGCAGCTAAATTCAATCGTTCAACAGACATAAAATCTACATCGATAATAAATCAGCTTCTTTAACTTCTAAAAGCCTTTCTACGTCTTTAATGTGTTGATCAGTCAACTTTTGAATTTCTGCCTCTGCACCTTTTGCTTCATCTTCGGAGCAGGCTTTATCTTTCAAGAAATTTTTGATAGTTGTATTTGCATCGCGCCGAATGTTACGAATCGCCACACGCCCTTCTTCGGCGGCATTTTTAACGATTTTTACCAAGCCTTTACGACGTTCTTCTGTCAATGCGGGAAGTGGAATACGAATCGTCATGCCATTTGTCATCGGATTCAAACCTAAGTCCGATTTCATAATGGCTTTTTCAATCGCTTGCACCATGCCTTTTTCCCACGGTGTCACGCTTAACATTCGCGCATCTTCCACAACAACATTCGCCACCTGTGAAAGGGCAGAATCTGTACCGTAATACGACACCACAATTTGGTCTAGCAAACTCGGATGAGCGCGACCTGTACGAATTTTTGAAAATTCTTGTTTTAAAGAGTCGATGCTTTTGCCCATGCGGGTGGCAGCATCTTGTTGA
>CANKON010000044.1 GCA_947484105.1 Methylococcaceae bacterium
ACTTGCAATTATCAATCGAAGTGGCGCACATTTGTTGAGCATGATTAACGATGTGTTAGATATTTCAAAAATTGAAGCGGGGCGTTTGGATCTTGACGTTCGAGCATTTGATTTGGTGAGTTTGCTTAATGATGTAAGCGTGATGATTAACATTCGTGCCGTTGAAAAACACTTGAGTTTTCGATTGGAAATCGCGCCAGAAATGGCAAATTTCGTTAAAGCGGACATTGGAAAATTACGGCAAATACTTATCAATTTATTGGGTAATGCAATTAAATTCACCACGAAAGGTGAAGTGATTTTACGCGCTTGCACAACCGTAAAATCAGAACAAATTCCCACAAATGCAACCTTAATACTTGACGTTATTGATAGCGGCATTGGTATCCCTGACAACAAAAAAGAAGCGTTATTTCAGCCGTTCGTACAATTGATGCAAGAAAATTCAGATACATCAGGCACAGGGTTAGGATTGGCTATTTCAAAATCGTTAGTTGAATTAATGGGCGGACACATTCGTGTCAGCAGCATTATGAATCAAGGCTCGACATTTACCATCGAGCTACCTGTCGAATTAGTCGAGGCTGATGAAGTCGTCATTGCTGAAAAATCTAAAGTAGTTAAAAGCCTCGCGCCAAATCAGCCTAATTGGCGATTATTAGTGGTCGAAGATAATCCTGATAGTCGTTTGTTACTGGTCACGCTTTTTAAGAATATAGGCTTTCAAGTCTGTGAAGCAGAAAACGGTCAAGAAGCGATTGAGC
The DNA here is from genome assembly GCA_947484105.1 of Methylococcaceae bacterium. Lineage (GTDB taxonomy): Bacteria > Pseudomonadota > Gammaproteobacteria > Methylococcales > Methylomonadaceae > UBA10906. The sequence goes on from CANKON010000044.1 coordinate 765, forward strand.
TATTTGAACAATGGCAACCCCATTTGATTTGGATGGATATACTCATGCCTGTTATGGATGGTTATGAAGCGTCGTCAAAAATCCGTCAATGCGCGACAGGTGATAAGGTAAAAATTATTGCACTCACGGCAAGTGTATTCGCAGAGCAACACGAAGAAATCATTAAAGCAGGTTGCGATGCGGTGTTACACAAACCGTTTCATATATCAGAAATTTTCAACGCGTTGATTAAATATCTGGGAGTTGAATTTATCTATCAAGACGAACAGCCTACTTCGATGCCTGCCGCCGTGACACTGACACCTGACATACTCGCCTGTTTACCTAATGAATTAAGTTTGCAATTACACGAAATGGCTTTAGAGCTTGATATTGAAGGAACAGATGCTGTGATTACGCAAATTCGGAACATAAATCCTGATATTGCGGAAAGTTTACAAAAAATGGCAGATAGTTATCAATTTGCACAGATTATAGAGCTTACCGAAAATGGCTGATTCTATGTCTATTCCAATGCCCTGCCTTTTACCGAATTCAAAAACACCCACCGTAAATTGGTCTGGTTTTAATGGTTGCGCGGATTCATTAGCATTAGCGACCACCACTCAAACGCATCATTGTTTATTTGTTATCGTTACGCCCGACGCACATAGCGCGTGGCAACTTGAACACGAACTCGCATTTTTTCTCAATCATTCACATCCGATTTTGCATTTTCCAGATTGGGAAATTTTGCCGTATGACGTGTTTTCGCCGTTACCTGAAATTGTATCGGAGCGTTTGCAAACCTTAAATTTGTTACCAAACATTGAGAATGGCGCGTTGATTGTGACAGCAAATACGCTGATGACTCGCATCACGCCACCTGATTTTTTAGCCGCGCAGAAATTAGTTTTTAAAATTGGGGATTCGCTTGAGGATATTTCAGCGCAACTCAAACAACGTGATTATCAAAAAGTATCGCAAGTTTTCACGCATGGCGAATTTGCTTTGCACGGTTCAATTTTCGATATTTTTGCAATGGGAAATCGCGTGCCGTTGCGCTGTGAAATTGAAAATGGCATCTTGAAAACCATTCGCGCGTTTGATATTGAAAGCCAACGCGCGTTTTCGACGAATGAAAAAATTGAAAATTTCACCATTTTACCCGCGCGTGAATTTCCAATTGACGAACATGACAAAGCGACATTGTTTGATTATTTACCAAAAAATACGATTTTGGTAACGCTACCGAATTTTCAAAATGCGGTTTTAGATTTCGACAATGTGGTGAAAAGTCGGTTTGAGTTACGAAAAAATGACGCGCTTTCGCCTGAATTGTGTTTTTTAACACCAGAAAATTTGGCGATTGCGTTTAAAAAACATAAACAAATTATTTTAGATATTTGTTCACCGCTTCCTGACATCAGCCTCAATCCCCATTCAAAAAAACCTGCACACGCATTAGCTCAATTCGTTGAAAATTTCGACGGCAAAATCCTATTTGTCACCGAATCCGCTGGACACCGCGAAAATTTATTACAAACCTTAAAACGCGAATCCATTTACCCAAAAATTGTGACAGATTGGCAAGCGTTTTTAAAATCTGAGCATTCACATTGCATTACCGTTGTGACGCTTGATGAAGGTTTGATTTTAGAAAATCCACCGATTGCGTTAATTACTCAAAGCCAATTATCAGGCGAAAAAGCCGCGCAACGTCGTCGAAGAAAAACTTCTGCGCGACAACTTGAAACGCTGGTTGCTAATTTAAACGAACTCACCATCGGCGCACCTGTGGTGCATTCAGAACACGGTGTGGGACGTTATTTAGGTTTGCAAACGCTAACCATTGGCGGCATGGAAGGCGAATTTTTAGCATTGAGTTACGCAAACGATGACAAACTTTATGTACCTGTCGCGTCATTACACGTTATTTCACGCTACACGGGCATAAGTGAAGAAAACGCGCCGTTGCATAAATTAGGCTCTGACCAATGGCGTAAAGCCAGGCAAAAAGCCATTGCTCGAATTCATGACGTTGCCGCTGAATTACTCGAAATTCATGTCAAACGTGCCGCGCATGAACATTCTGCCATTCCACTTTTTGAACGCATCGATGAAGGCGAATATCTCAGTTTCGCGCAAGGTTTTCGTTTTGAAGAAACGCCTGACCAAGCCCATGCCATTCAAGACATTATCGATGATTTCAACCAAGCCAAACCGATGGACAGGGTAATTTGCGGTGACGTTGGGTTTGGTAAAACAGAAGTGGCGATGCGTGCTGCATTTTTAGCGGTGCAAAGTGGCAAACAAGTCGCGGTTTTAGTACCTACCACGTTACTTGCGGGGCAACATCATTCAAATTTTTGTGACCGATTTGCAGATTTCCCAATAAAAATCGAATTGATGTCACGTTTTGTTACACCCAAACAGCAAAAAGAAATTGCCAGCGAACTGGAAAAAAGCACAGTCGATATTGTCATAGGCACGCATAAATTGCTCGGCGACGGTTTGAAATACAAAAACTTAGGGCTGGTAATTATCGACGAAGAACACCGTTTCGGCGTGCGACAAAAAGAACAATTCAAAAAATTACGCGCTGAAATTGATTTGCTAACGTTGACTGCCACACCGATTCCCCGCACGTTGAACATGGCAATGAGCGGCTTGCGTGATATTTCGATCATCGCCAGTCCGCCGCCTAATCGCCATCCGATTAAAACGTTCATCAACGAATGGGAAGACGCGCAAATCCGCGAAGCCTGCCAACGTGAAATTAAACGTGGCGGACAAGTTTTTTTCTTGCACAACGACATTCAAAGCATGGAAAAAATGGCGGACGATTTGAACAAATTGATTCCCGAAGCACGCCTTGAAATCGCACACGGACAAATGCACGGCAAAGAACTCGAACGCATCATGTTGGATTTTTATCATCAACGATTTAACGTGTTACTTAGCACAACAATTATCGAAAGCGGTATCGACATTCCTAGTGCAAACACAATTATTATCAATCGTGCGGATAAATTAGGGCTGGCGGCGTTGCATCAATTGCGTGGTCGTGTTGGACGTTCACATCATCGTGCGTATGCGTATTTGATTGTGCCACCAAAAGCAGTGATGACGACGGATGCAATTAAACGTTTGGACGCAATTGAAGCGGCGGGTGAGTTGGGCGCAGGTTTTATGCTTTCGACACACGATATGGAAATTCGGGGCGCGGGTGAATTGCTTGGCGAAGGTCAAAGCGGGCAAATTCACGAAATCGGTTTTACGCTTTACACCGAACTGTTAGAACGTGCGGTGTCTGCGTTGAAATCAGGTAAAAATCCCGAATTGGATTTACCTGCAAATAACGGTGCAGAAATTGAATTACAAGCCACGGCGTTAATTCCTGAAGATTATTTGGGAGATGTTCACGAGCGTTTGGTTTTATATAAACGCATTGCCAATGCGAAAACAGAAAATGATTTGCGTGATTTACAAATTGAAATGATTGATCGTTTTGGCTTGTTGCCGCAGCCGACACAAACGTTATTTAGCCTCGCTGAACTCAAACAACAAGCCACGCTTTTAGGTATTAAAAAAATCGACGTTCATGCCGAAGGCGGACGAATTTTGTTTTTACCCGAACCAAACGTTGATTTTGGTGCATTGATTTCGTTGATTCAAACACAACCATCTTGTTATAAACTCGACGGGCAAGACAAATTGCGGTTTGTGCAAAAGTTTGAAAGTGTCATGGCGAAATTGGAGTTTGTTAAAGCGTTGCTGGCAAAATTGACATTGAATTAAAACAAATCGACAGGATCGACATCAAGCGACCAACGCACTTTTGTGGCTAATTTTAATGTCGAAATTTGTGCTATCAATTCACGCAATAACCGATGCAATGCCGCTCGATTTTCGTGTTGAAACAGTAATTGAAAACGATACTGCCCTGCCCTTCGTGCCATTGGCGCGGGAATCGCACCCAAAATTTGAACGTTTTGTAAATTTAAATTTCTCGCTAAATCAGCAACCGACTGTAAAAAAATTTGCGGCAAATCTTCCTTTTCAGAATGCGCGCGAAGCAACGCCTGATAACTAAATGGCGGTAAAAAAGCCATTTCCCGCAACCTCAATTCCGATTCGGCAAATTTCGCATAACCGTCGCGTAATAATTCTATCAACAACGGATGTGTCGGTTGGCGCGTTTGTAATAACACGTTGCCTTGTTTTTGCTCACGTCCGCTACGTCCTGAAACCTGAACAATCAATTGCGCCAATTTTTCACCCGAATGAAAATCCGTGCTAAATAAACCGCTATCTACATCCAAAATTGCCACTAACGTGACATTGGGAAAATGATGACCTTTGGCGAGCAGTTGCGTTCCCAAAATAATATGCGCGTCGCCGTTGTGAATTTGCGTTAAAAAATCATCCAACGCCCCTTTTTTTGAAGTCGAATCACGGTCTAAACGAATCACCTTTTTTTCAGGAAATAGATGCGTTAAAACTAACTCAAGTCGCTCCGTACCTAAACCCAATGACGTTAAATCACGGCAATGACACGCAGGACACGTTGAAATTAAACGATGTTCTGTGCCGCAATGATGACAACGAAGCAAATTTTTATTTCGATGAATCACTAAATTTGCATCGCAATGGACACAACGCGCGACCCAACCGCAACCGTCACAAATTAACGTTGGCGCAAATCCACGCCGATTCAAAAACAATAAAATCTGTTCATTTTTTTCCAGCGTCGCGGTGATTGTTTCGAGTAATTTTAACGACAGCCCTGCTTGCAACTTTTGCTGACGAATATCAATGATTTGTACCAACGGAGGCAACGCATTTCCTGCACGTTCGGGCAGTGGTAAATGCTGATAACGTTCCAAAAACACGTTGTATAAACTTTCAAGCGACGGCGTTGCAGACCCTAAAACGACGGGAACATTCGCTAATTTTCCGCGCATGACGGCAACATCACGCGCGGAAAACCGAAAGCCTTCTTGTTGTTTAAACGAGCTGTCGTGTTCTTCGTCGAGAATAATTAAACCGAGGTTTGGCAACGGTGTGAATAATGCGGAACGTGTGCCGAGCAACAAAGAACACACGCCACTTTGCATTAACAACCACGCATTTTTACGTTGTAAATCGGTGAGTTTAGAATGAGAAATCGCAATATGCGTGCTGAAACGTGCTTGAAAACGCTGTTGTAATTGCGGCGTTAACGTAATTTCTGGCACTAAAACTAAAACTTGTTGTCGACGATTCAAAACCGTTTGAATCAGCTGCATATACACTTCTGTTTTGCCGCTGCCTGTTACGCCGTCAAGTAAAAATACATTGAATTCATTAAATGATTTTGTCACCGTATCAATCGCGTTTTGTTGACCTTCGTTACAAATCAATTGTGTGGTTTTGATGTCCGTTTCAGATTGTTTTGGCAATTTTTTAATGACGGCATCTTTTCCTTGTCGTAACGCCGCAGGAAATGCCGCGCTCATGACTTCGCCAATCGGATGATGATAATAATTTGCCACCCAATCTAGCAATTTCAAATCGATTTCAGCAAGCAAAGGCGCGTCATCAATCACGTGCGTAATTGGCTTTAATTTCTCAATTGGGAAATCACTTTCAGAACTCGTTGCAAGTAAAAAGGCAACTTTTGAGGTTTTGCCAAACGGGACTTCGAGGCGAATTCCCGCTTGCAGATTTTCGCCATTTTCAGGCGCAAGATATTCAAATAATTGAAAAAAAGGAACGGCGGGAATTGCGACTTTGAGAATTTTCGGTTTAGTCATGATTCCAAATTTGCAATACACTCAACGTCGCCAGCATCAAAAACGCTACCAACGTCCATGCTGGCATTGAAAAACCGAGCATTGTCCAATCCACTTTTGCACAATCGCCCGTGCCTGAAAGCATCAATTTTAGCGTCTCAATGAGCGGGAAATTTTGCAGCATATATTCGAGTGCAGGTTTGCATTCAGGCACTTGATCGGGCGGTAAATGTTGAATCCAAATGTGGCGCGTTGAAATCGACGCGCCGCCTAACGCGGTTAATGCGCCAAAAATTGCGTAACGATTGATGCCTTTTTGTTCTTTTGGGTTATGCGCGACAGCAATCATGAAAACTAAACCCGTAAAAAAAATGGCGATACGTTGTGAAATACACAAAGGACACGGTTCTAAACCTTGATTAAATTGAAAATACGCGCCCATGCTCAGTAAAAATATGCAGCCTAAACTGCCCAATAAAAACCAAAAACGGGGTTTGATAATTTTTAATTTGTGAATTAGTGCCATTGGAATTCCACCTCATTTCTAAATAATCGACAACCGTGACTAGGTCCCATCACAACCAGCACGTCGCCTGCATTGAGTTCGTGATCAGTTTCACCGTTGGTAAAATGTAACTGGTCGCCCAATTCACGGTCAACCACGCCAATCAAAATCAAATTGTATTTTTCATTTCGTAAGTTCAATTTACTCACCATCACGCCTTCCAAAGAAGAATCGATTGGAATTTCAATTTGCGCCATATTCAAATCGTGTCGTCCAAAAACCGTATGTTCCAAAACGTTACTAATATCAGGTTTTGTGAGCATTTCATGGACTTTTCGACCGCAAATTTCATACGGATCAATGATTTTATTTGCGCCCGCCGCCAGCAGTTTTTCTTCTGATTCCGACTCATCCACAATCGCAATGATCGTTAAACTTTTATCCATTGCACGAGCGGAAATCGTCAAAAAAACATTGTCAGAATCTTTCGGATAAAAACAAAAAATAATATCAACACTTGTTCCAATGCCAATCGACAATAAATCTTCATCATTGCGAAAATCAAGCACTCGTGTTTCAAACCCTTTTTCTGAGACTATCGCTGCCTCTGCATCATTGGCGGCGATAAACAAAATACTGCAACTCTCCTTTGGCAACCGACTCATTGCCTCTAGGGACATCACGCTGTAACCAAAAACAACAATAAACTTCATTTTTCGATTTTATTTTGTCGTCGTGGTTGAGCCAGATGAGAAAAATGGCTTAGAAGTGGACGTAGAGCTTGTTGAACCCGTTGTACCACCGCTCGAAAAAATAGGCGTGGAAGTAGAACCTGGTGAAACTGTTGAATTTGTAGCAGAACCAGTAGTTGAAGTTGTGCCTGTTTTTAGTTCTGAATTACTGTAAGTTTTGTCATCTAATTTGGGTAAATCTCCATAGAAATAAAAGGCTTCGTTTCCTTCACAATTAAAATCACCAATGCTGACTTTGACAGGTATCACCACCGATTCAGCAATTGTCGCTGCAGTGGTTGTCGCTGCACCAGCTACAACAGGTACAGGATTAAAATCTACAAAATCCAATCGCGTTCCCGTTAAGGTAATTTTGCTATTCGTGTCGCCACATTCACCTAACGTTAGCGTCGCACTATCTTTTGCAATTAAACGCGAATCGGTCATTTTTGCAGCCCCAATAATTCTGCCGACTTTATTTGATGTGGGTTCAACATTGGATGCTAACGCCTGACACGCCATGTTACCAATTTGAATTTTGATAGGCGTTGTCGCGTCTACTTTTTTTGCAAACCTTTTAAGCGTCGCCGAAATCACAGACTGGCTATTCACACCACAGCTTGTCAATTTAAATCCACCATTTTTAGTCGCAAATTTCCCCGTCCGAACTTTAGTGACATCGCGCGTAATGCTGTATTGCGCGGCATCAACAACACATTCTGCATTCGGATTTACCGCCGTTGGACACGGTTTGCTGACAGGTTTCACAGACACATAATAACGAGTCGAACCTTTTGGCAGTGTAAATTGATAACCGCCCTGATCATCAACAAAACCTGAGCCACAATCACTGCCGTTAATCACTTTTGATGAAAGCGACGGAATTAACGTGTAAGTGCTGTCATAAACACTCAATTTCCAATCATTGTTTTTTCGCATCGCCATTGATGAACATGTGAACATTAACGGAATATCCACGTTACCATTGCTGTCTACAAAATAATTATCTGAACTCGGTTTTTCTGAGCCATCCGAATTTTTAACCGTAACGGTTGAAAAACTACTCGTTTTTTCGTTACCTAACGATTTCGATGCGTCTAAGTCGGCTTTTAATTGCACGACTGGATCAACTGTTGTCGTGCTTAGTTTTTCT
>CANKON010000045.1 GCA_947484105.1 Methylococcaceae bacterium
CTCGTGGACAAAATAATTTTAGGTCTACGCTTAACTTTTTAGTCATAATCAAAATCTCTCGTTTTTTGAGATATTTTGAACCAAAACTGCCCTAAATTCTCACCTGCATTGGTTTGTGGGCACTATCGAATTTCCATAAGCGAAAGAAGAAGCCTTGTTTTTAAAAGATATTTTTCTTAACTTAATGGCATTGCGTCATTGTGGGGTGAGAAACTGACTTTTTATCGGATTTAACTTCTCATAAGACTTTCGAGTGTAAGTTTTTGTAAGTAATTACTTTTGTCACTGTGTTGAAATGTTGCCACATTAAGAAAATTGTTCCGAATCTGAGGTGACAACATGAATTCCATGATTAGCAATTACTACACTGCTGCGTTACTTTTTCTGTCTGGTCTAATGATAATGGCGTATGTGTTTGAGGGTACCCGTGCGTTGCTAAACTTTTAATTTCCTCTTTCTATCTGGCGGTAAATAAGCAGTTTTTTTGTTGTTTTTTAACTTATCCCAATAACTTTGAATAAGCTGCAATTAAGATTCTTAATTTAGAAAAATGGCAAAAATTCTAGTAGCAGATGATGATGCAATATACCTCAACCTGATTGCAACCACGCTTCTCAGCAACAATCACAATGTTGTTTGTGCTAAAGACGGTGAGGAAGCATTAAGACTTCATAAGTCACAAACATTCGATTTGATTATTACGGATATTTTGATGCCGAATGTTGATGGCATAGATCTGATTATAGAATTAAAAACATGCCATTCAGCCACGCCAATTATTGCCATGTCAGGTGGCGGCGGCAATAAGATTGTAACCGCATTAAATTTACAATCAGCAAGCATATTTGGCGTACATTCGGTATTACAAAAACCTTTTATTAGTACTTGTTTTCTTGATGTAGTTAGAAGTGCTTTGGAAGATTAGATCGAGAAAAATTATGGCAAACATTTTGGTTGCAGACGATGATGAACAATATCCAGTTATGCTTGCAAAAATACTTCGTAGTAATCATCACCACGTCGTTATTGCAGTCGATGGGCAACAAGCCTTAAATTTTTGTAAGTCACAAACATTTGATTTAATTATTACGGATATTTTGATGCCAAATTTTGATGGCATTGATTTAATCGTGAATTTAATTGAATACAATTCAAAAGTGCCAATTATTGCTATTTCAGGCGGGCGTAACACGATTACCGCTGAATTTAATTTGCAATCCGCTCACGCATTAGGGGTGCAAGCTGCGTTGAAAAAACCTTTTACCAATGAGAAATTATTTGAAACGGTTGGTAGATTACTATCGCACTGAATTTTTATGCACAATAAACGTGTGTGAAGTCGCCTGATCGCCCCATTTTTCAATCTTGTATAACTGACCAGTTCCCGCTCTGAAATAATTGGACGATTTTACAATACCTTTGCCAATTTAAAATTGATAAAAAAACAGATTTTGCGATCGTTATAAGTTCGTTACAAATTGGTGTGTTATCAAAAATCACTTATTTTTCATTTTGGCAAAGGTATTGGTAAAAATGAGATATGTATCACATTTTTTATTTTCAAAGATGTGTATCATGAGAAATCGCATTGATTTAATTATGGTTTTTTAACTTAATCTTCTGTAGTAACATCGCAAAGGCACGGAATTTTATGGTGTATAACTAAGTTTCGAAGTATTGGTATAATCAGCTTTTTCTCTCGTAGACATAATTTTTAATGAAAAAACAATATGAAAGTTTCTTTAACGTTTTAAATCAGGCTGCAATCATTTCCGAGGCAGATGTGAAAGGAAACATCTTATTGGTTAATGATAAATTTTGCGAAGTAGCAGGCTATGAACGCAATGAATTATTGGGGAATAATCATCGTATTTTAAATTCTGGTATGCATTCAAAATCGTTCTTTGGGGGAATGTGGGAAACCATTTCCAGTGGTCAAATATGGACAGGTGAAATTTGTAATCGTTCAAAAAATGGCTCACTTTACTGGGTGAACTCGACCATTATTCCCGTTATTGATGAATTAACAAAAGAGATAGAAAAATATATTTCAGTTAGATTCGAGATTACTGAACAAAAAGCATTAGAAATTCAATTGAGCACGGCTCAAGAAAAATTAGAATCCACAATAGACGAATTAAAGTATTACAAATTTGCTTTAGATCAGCATGCCATAGTTGCTATAACAAACGTACAAGGCAACATAATCTTTGCTAATGAGAAATTTTGTACCGTGAGTGGTTATTCAAGGGAAGAATTATTAGGGCAAAATCATCGGTTATTGAACTCGGGATACCATCTAAAAGATTTCTTTAAAGAAATGTATCGTGAGATTTCACGAGGTCAAACATGGTATGGTGAGATTTGTAATCGAGCTAAAGATGGTTCATTTTATTGGGTGCTAACGACGATTGTGCCATTCTTGGACACTCACGGGAAACCCGTCCGCTACATTGCCATTCGTACTGATATTACACAACGTAAAAAAGATGAGGAAATCATCTATCAATTAGCTTTCTATGACCCCTTAACAAAATTAGCCAATCGAAGATTGTTGCTTGACCGTTTAGAACAAGCCATGAATTTAAGTCAACGGACGCAAGAATACGGCGTATTGCTATTCCTAGATTTAGACAAATTTAAACCTGTTAACGACTATTTTGGACATGATGTTGGCGATGCTTTATTACACGAAGTTGCAAATCGATTGAATGAATGTGTACGCAAAGTGGATACCGTTGCGCGTTTTGGTGGCGATGAGTTTGTGGTTTTGTTAAATGAGCTTGGAAAAGAGCCGATGGAAGTCAGACAAAATACTTATTACATAGCAGAAAAGATTTTAAAAAGTTTAAATCAACCTTACCTGTTGCACGCTACAGGTAATGAAACGATTACGCATAATTGTTCTTGTAGTATCGGCATGGTGGAGTTTGTAGGGTGTTCTATTTCAACAGATGAACTATTAAAACAAGCGGATTGCGCCATGTACCAAGTCAAAAATAATGGTCGTAATGGTATTTCTTTTTTTGAAACTGAAAAACTAAATTAGTTAAAAAGATGGATAAATTGAAAGCATTTAAGGGATTAAGCCCAGTCTATAACCTACTAATTATGTTGGTTTTTATACTTTGTTTAACGGGTACATTTTTGACTTGTTATTGGATGCGATTGGACATTCAAAATAACGAATATCTAAGATTCGTGAATGACTGCACTGAAGTTCAACAGAAAATAATTGCTCGTTTAAAGTCACATGAACAAATTTTGTTAAGTAGTGCGGCGATGTTTGAATCTTCGGCACACGTTACGAGAGATGATTTCCACCGTTATGCAAACCGATTACAACTTAACGAATCGTTTAATGGCATTCAAGGATTGGCTTTTTTACAATGGATACCTGCACATCAGCTAACCAGTCACCAATCTCAAATTAAAGCCGAGGGGTTTTCAAATTATTTCGTGTATCCAACAGGTGAACGAGAAGCCTATGCCCCCGTTGTGTATATAGAACCTTTTACTGAACCAAATTCTCGTGCTTTTGGATATGACATCTATTCTGAACCTATTCGGCGCGAAGCGATGGAGAGAGCAAGAGATGAAAACCTTGTAACAATTTCTCAAAAAATAACATTAGTTCAAGAAACGCAAGCCCAACCTCAAGCAAGCATCTTGATGTTTGCACCTGTTTATCAACCAAACAAACCGATTGATACGCCCGCACAACGAAAACTGGCTTTGTTTGGCTGGGTAGACAGTCCATTTGTGATAAGCCATTTATTACATGACATTGTTGGCGATAAAAACGTTCATCTGCAAATTTATGATGGTGATTCTTTCAATCCAGAAGACTTATTATTTTCAAGTGCTGATTTATCGCTGACGAGAAGCAGTCAATTTAGCTTACAAAAACAAGTGCGCTTTAATGATTCGGTGTGGACATTGCATTTTCAACGTTTGGCAAAATTCGATGATAGCAAAATTTTCATGGTCGGTACTTTAGGGATATTGGTCAGTTTCTTATTGTCTATTGTGTTGATTTCCAATCTCAAAAAGAAAGCTGACGCTTATGAAATTGCAGATAAATTAACTGAGCAGTTAAGAGCCACATTGGACGCGATTCCTGATTTAATGTTTGAACTCGGATTAGACGGCTATTACTACAGTTGGCATGTACCACACATGCATCAACTTTTTAGAGTTCCATCTGAATTCATGCGTAAAAAAGTGACAGAGGTTTTACCTCTTGAAGCGGCTTGCATTGTGATTTCAGCACTAGAAGAAGCTAATAAAACAGGCTATTCAAATGGCAAACGTATTGAATTATTATTGCCACAGGGTCAGTCATGGTTTGAATTATCAGTCGCTAAGAAAGCAGCACATATTGACGATCAGCAACCGCGCTTTATTGTTTTATCCAGAGACATCACTCAACGCAAAAAAAATGAAATTGAATTATCTATTGCAGCTAAAGTTTTTGAATCGCAAGAAGGAATGATAATTACGGATAGTCATAAAAACATCATTAGAGTTAATAAATCCTTTGCTCTCATTACGGGTTATAGCGAAAAAGAAGTGATTGGCAAAAATCCCAAATTTTTAAACTCGGGAAGACATAATGCAACGTTCTATGAAAATATGTGGCAGTCCATCAATGAGAATGATTCATGGCAAGGTGAAATTTGGAATAAACGTAAAAATGGTGAAGTATTTCCTGAATGGCTAACAGTTACAGTTATTAAAGATGCAGAAGGCATTATCAGTCACTACGTTGCTACATTAAGCGATATTACGACCCGAAAATTAGCAGAAACAGAAATTGAACGGTTAGCTTTTTATGATTCATTGACCGAATTACCCAATCGCCGATTACTGCAAGATAGATTGAAGATAGAGTTAGCCGCGAGTAAATGCACTAACAGAAAATCTGCATTGCTATTTATTGATTTGGATAATTTTAAAAATCTAAACGATACGCTTGGACATGACATTGGTGATTTGCTGTTAAAACAGATTAGTGGACGCTTAAAATCCTGTGTTAGGGATTGCGATACCGTTGCACGTTTTGGTGGCGATGAATTTATCGTGATTCTTAAAAACTTGAGCAGCGACAATATGGATGCTGCAGAAAAAGCAGAGGGTATTTCTAGTAAGATTTTGAAGGTACTTAATGATACCTACCAACTGGGTGATCATCATCGTTATCAATGCACATTAAGCATTGGTATTACCGTGTTTGATGGCAGCGAAGAATCTATTGAAGAATTACTTAAACATGCCGATATAGCAATGTATGAGGCCAAGAAAGCAGGTCGGAACACATTACGTTTCTACGACCCACAAATGCAAGTTGACATAAATACCCGTTCTGCCTTGGAAAAGGATTTACACAATGCCGTTCTTAACAATCAATTTGTCCTCCATTATCAAGCGCAAATTCATGACGATAAGGTTGTTGGCGCAGAAGTTTTAATTCGCTGGGAGCATCCTGAGCGCGGTTTCATTTCACCTGATAAATTTATTCCTTTAGCAGAAGAAACGGATTTGATATTGCCGATTGGTCAATGGGTGCTAGAAACAGCTTGTAACCAACTGAAAAATTGGCAAAGTCATGTAGATACTGAGCATTTGAAGATAGCGGTCAATGTAAGTGCGAAACAATTTTATCAACCTAACTTTACAGAGCAGGTGCAAAAGTTGCTTTATGACACTCAAATAAAACCCGATAAGCTGAAATTAGAGCTGACTGAAACGTTACTGCTCGATGATATTGAACAAACGATTTCAACTATGAATGCTCTTCGTGAATTAGGCGTATGTTTTTCAATGGATGATTTTGGAACAGGTTATTCGTCATTATCTTATTTAACACGCTTGCCACTTGACCAACTTAAAATTGACCAGTCCTTTGTTCGTAATATAGGCGTTAAGCCTTCTGACGCTGTAATTGTGCAAACTATCATTGGGATGGCTCAAAATCTCGGTATAGAAGTGATTGCCGAAGGTGTAGAAACAGAAGATCAGCGTGATTTTTTAGAACAAAATAATTGCTTTATGTATCAAGGCTATTTTTTCAGTAAACCCATTCCGCTAAATAAATTTGAGCTATTAAACCTTAGCAAGTAATTCACACTTCATTCGAGAATAATCATGACAACCGTTCAACCAACCAATATCGAATACACTGTTTCAGATTCAGATTCATTAGTGACTAAAACGGATTTGAATGGCGTGATTACCTATGCAAATTTAGATTTCGAGCGAGCGAGTGGTTTTGATTTAAAAGAATTGATAGGACATTCTCACAGTGTTGTACATCATCCAGATATGCCACCTGAGGTTTTTGCTGATTTGTGGCGAACATTAAAGGCACTACGTACTTGGGTCGGTGTTGTTAAAAATTTGCGTAAAGATGGTAGTTACTTTTGGGCAGTAATTAACATTACACCCGATTATGAAGAGGGAAAGTTGGTGGGTTATCTTGCCTCTCGTTCCAAGGCATCAAAGAAGCAAATTGAGATGTTTGAATCCGCTTATATTGCGATGAAAAAGGGTGATGACAAATTAAAAATTGAAAATAGTTTTCTGTTCCGAGAAAAACCGCTTTCTGGTCGAATGCTTTTTTACAAACGATTCACAATTAAGCAACGCATTATGACAATGATTGGCTTGTTCACCGCCATCATGCTCAGTGTTGTAGGTATTGGTTTTTCTGAGATGCAAGATGTAATTAGAGATATTTCAACGAAAGACCCCCTCGCTTTGCAATCCGAAATTGAATTTGCCGCTAAAGAAATCACACTTTTATGCTTATTAGGATTTTTATTTTCAGTGGTATTAGGGGCTCGTTTATATAAAGCCATCTCAATACCCTTAAAGGATGTAGCGCAAGCATTACGATACAGCGATAACCGAGACATTCGACTAAAAGGTGGTGCTATTACTGAAATCAGTGAAATTCTGGATGCGTTCAAAACAAGCCAAATAAGAAATCGTTTTTTTACGGCTGAAGCAAAACGTGATGCAGACAGTAATTTGCGCGTTAGAATTGGTTTAGATAGCGTCACCACAAGTGTGACGGTGGCAGATCAGAATCGAAACATTATTTATTTTAATAAAGCCGCTGAAAATTTATTACGCCGAGCAGAATCAGATATTCGCAAACAACTTCCGAATTTTGCGGTATCCAATTTGATGGGGGCGAATATTGATCTATTTCATAAGAATCCAGAACATCAAAAGAAAATGCTGGGCGAATTGAAACAAAAAATTACTGCGAAGATAGAGATTGGAGGACGTTCGTTGGTGGTCACTGCCAACCCCGTAATCAATGCAGAGGGGATTCATTTGGGGTCCGTAGCGGAATGGAATGACCGTACCGATGAAGTAATTGTTGAAAACGAGGTAGCGGCTGTTATTGATGATATTAGACAAGGTAATTTTTCAAAATTTATTGATGAAACAGGGAAAGAGGATTTCATCTTATTGTTATGCAAAAGCATTAACAGCTTAGTTAAGGTTTGCTCTGAAAGTTTAAGTGAAACTGCGAGAGTCTTAAATTCATTATCGAATGGCGATTTGACTCAAACAGTAGCAGGCGATTACGAAGGTACATTTGGTGAATTAAAAGATGATGTCAATAAAACAGTGGATAGTTTAAAAACCATTGTGTTACAGATTCAAGACGTAACAAGTAGTATCAGCATTGGAACTAAAGAAATTGCAGCAGGCAATAATGACTTATCACACCGTACTGAAGAACAAGCGTCAAGTCTGGAACAAACAGCTGCAAGTATGCACGAGCTGACATCGACAGTGGATAACAATGTTGAAAATGCTAAAGAAGCAAATAAACTAGCACGCGAAGCCTCCGATATTGCAGAACGCGGGGTGGATGTAGTCGGGCAGGTTGTTAATACGATGGATGAAATAAATGAAGCCTCTCGTAAAATTTCAGACATCATTTCGGTGATTGATGACATTGCCTTTCAAACCAACATCCTCGCGTTAAACGCGGCGGTTGAAGCAGCAAGAGCAGGTGACCAAGGCAAAGGGTTTGCTGTGGTTGCAGTCGAGGTTCGTAATTTAGCACAACGGTCCGCAAAAGCAGCAGGGGAAATCAAGAATTTAATCAATGATTCTGTTTCTAAAGTAACGGGCGGGGCTAAATTAGTAGCCAATGCTGGGGAAACGATGGGCGAGATTGTAAGTTCTATTAAAGGTGTGACACAAATGATGTCTGAAATTACTAACGCCTCAGTTGAGCAAAGTCATGGTATTGAACAAGTTAATAAGGCTATTGGTCAAATGGACGAAGTCACTCAGCAAAATGCGGCATTAGTCGAACAATCCGCTGCCGCTGCTGAATACTTAGAAGATCAAGCACGAAATTTGTCTACTTCGGTTTCGCATTTTAAGGTTGGAAACCAGTCGGCTCAGGCTAGGGTGACTAAAAAAAGTGCAACACCTGTGAAAAATTCTAGCAAACCTGCTGCGAGAATGTCTGTTGTAAATAATGATTGGGAAGAATTTTAATTTAAATTCTCTGCTTGTTATCGCTGGGTGCCATTAACAATAGTTCGGACAGTTTTTTCAGCTCGCAATACCGAAATGAAAAAGCTCGGAATAAGCGGGCGTGGATTTAATCAACTTCAGGTCAAAAGCTGAGTTGCAAGAAATACGTTCGGGTGCTGATTACATTTAATATGTAATCGTGAGAAAATTCGCCGGTAGTGTTTCATTTGTGTTGATAGCATTTTACGGGATACCAAATTCAAATCTATTGA
>CANKON010000046.1 GCA_947484105.1 Methylococcaceae bacterium
ACACCGTTTTTATCTAGCCAAGTGATTTTGTAATGCGGCGGCAATTCGCCTTTCTTTCCGATATATTCAAAAAAGTCCGTTCCTTCAATACGCGAAATGGCAACATTGTTATGCGTAAAATGCACCGACTCTGCATAAGGTAAATAAAGCCGAACATGAATTTTAGCGGCTTTTAGGTGACGACCTAAAACAGAAAAAGGGTTGTGATGCTGCGCCGCAGCGATTTTGACTGAATCGAAATCCAGCGTAACGGGAGATTGCTTTTTCACTAGGAATAGCCTCGGTGTAGTAGGATAATGTTTGCGAAGTGTAGCAAACAAAAAAAAAGTTGTGTATCTATAAACCGTGGAGAATAAAAATGTCAGCATCAAACCATGAAATTCCAGATCGTTTTGTCAGTCACTTAACACGCAATACCATTGCTTTGATTTTGGCAGGTGGGCGTGGATCACGCTTAAAAAATATGACCGATTGGCGTGCAAAACCCGCTGTACCATTTGGGGGGAAATTTCGTATTATTGATTTTCCACTTTCAAATTGCATGAACTCAGGCATTCGTAAAATTGGTGTTTTAACGCAATACAAATCTGATTCGCTAATTCGTCATATTCAACAAGGTTGGGGATTTTTGCGCGGTGAGTTTGGTGAATATGTCGATTTAATGCCCGCACAACAACGTCACAGTGAAGATTCTTGGTACGCAGGAACCGCCGACGCAATTTTTCAAAATATCGACATTTTACGCAGTCGAAATCCCGAACATATTTTGATTCTTGCTGGCGATCACATTTATAAAATGGATTACGGCTCGATGCTCGCGGATCACGTTGCAAAACGTGCTGATTTAACAATTGGTTGCATTGAAGTTTCTTTGGAAGATGCCACTGCATTTGGTGTAATGGACGTAGATGATTATCGTCGAGTAAAAGCCTTTGTTGAAAAACCCGAAAATCCGCCTGTTATGCCAGGTCGAGAAGATACGGCGTTGGCTTCAATGGGGATTTATATTTTCAACGCTAAATTTTTGTTTGAGCAATTACTTAAAGATGCTGACGATCCAAAATCCACACACGATTTTGGTCACGATATTATTCCTGCGGTGATTGATAAATATATTGTGAATGCGTATCCATTTTTAGATTTACAAAATGGTTCGCAAAGTTATTGGCGCGATGTAGGTACAATTGATGCGTATTGGTCGGCGAATATGGAATTGATTGGTGTCAAACCCAATTTAAACTTATACGACAAAACATGGCCAATTTGGACATATCAAGAGCAAACGCCTCCCGCAAAATTCGTTTTTGATGAAGAAGATCGTCGCGGCACAGCGATTGATTCGATGATTTCAGGCGGTTGCGTAGTTTCGGGAGCAACCGTTCGACATTCACTTTTATTTTCAAATGTGCGCGTTAATTCTTACAGTATTATTCAAGATTCGATTGTGTTGCCCGATGTGAATATCGGTCGGCATTGTCGAATTACTCGCGCTATTATTGAAAAAGGTTGTGATATTCCTGAAGGCACGATTATCGGTGAAAACCACGAGGAAGATGCTGCACGTTTTCATATTAGTTCAGGTGGCGTGGTCTTAGTTACGCCAGAAATGTTAGGAGATAGAAGACATTATGTTAGGTAAAGAAAAATTAAAATTAGTGCTTTGCTGGCACATGCACCAACCTGAATATCGCGATTTACAATCAGGTGAGTTCAAATTGCCGTGGACATATTTGCACGTTATGAAAGATTACGTTGATATGGTCGCGCATTTGGAAGCCGAGCCAGACGCGAAAGTGGTGGTAAATTTTGCGCCGATTTTGCTTGAACAAATCGAGGAATATGCGCGTCAAATCAACAGTTTTTTGCATGATCGCACGCCGTTCACCGATCCATTATTAGCCGCTTTAGCAGACGATGTTTCATTAGTTGCAACGCCGTTGAAAACGATTAAGGATTGTTTAAAAGCGAATCGTGACCGCCAAATCAATCGTTATCCGCAATTCAAACGTTTAGCGGAAACGGCTGAATTATTGATTGAAAAAGACATTACGGAGTATGTGAACGCGCAATTTATCGCGGATTTGTTGATGTGGTATCACTTGGCGTGGTTGGGTGAAACGGTAAAATTGAATGATAAACGCGCTCAACGTTTGCTTGCTCAAGGCAGTAATTATGCGTTTGAAGACCGTTTGGAAATGTTGATTATTATCGCTGACCAACTCGCACACGTTTTGGGTCGCTATAAAGCATTGGCAAAAAAAGGACAAATTGAATTATCGGTTACACCATATTCACACCCGATTATTCCGTTGTTATTGGATATAAATACGACACTCGAAGCCATGCCACACGCGCCTTTACCAGAATTGGAATCCTATCCAAAAGGTGAAGAGCGAGTTTTGTGGCATTTAGAAAAAGGTGTGAAAACATTTAAACGCTTTTTTGGATTTGAGCCAAAAGGGTGTTGGCCTTCTGAAGGCAGTGTGAGTGATGAAACGATTAAAATTTTGGACAAATTCGGGTTTGATTGGACGGCAAGTGGTGGGGCTGTTTTGGGCAATAGTTTGAATTTAGCTGAAAATGACCATCCCGAAAGCACCTTTCACCCGTTTCAATTGAAAGGCACAGATATTAACTGCTTTTTCCGTGATGACGGATTGTCAGATTTAATTGGTTTCAAGTATTCGACCTGGCACGCCGACGACGCGGTGGGTAATTTAATTAGTCATTTAGAACGCATTGCAGACCGCGAAATTCCTGATGCGGTTGTTTCTATTATTATGGACGGTGAAAATGCGTGGGAGTATTTTCCAGAAAATGGCATTTATTTTTTAAGTGCGTTATATCACCGCTTATCGAATCATCCACGTATTGAAATGACCACGTTTGGTGAATGCGTTAAACAAAATGTGAAACCAAAACCGTTAAATAAAATCGTGGCGGGAAGTTGGGTTTATGGCACGTTTTCAACATGGATTGGCGATACCGACAAAAATCGCGGTTGGGATATGTTAGGTGACGCGAAAAAAATGTTCGATCATGTGACGGCTTCCAAAAAATTCAACGCTACTTTGCGTGAAAAAGCCGAATTACAACTTGCGGTTTGTGAAGGTTCTGATTGGTTTTGGTGGTTTGGCGATTACAATCCAGGCGATGCGGTGAGCAGTTTTGAAGAACAATTTCGTTTAAATTTGGCGAATTTGTATTATTTGCTCGGTGAAACGCCCCCTGCTTATTTGGCACTTTCATTTACACAAGGTTCTGGCGCGCCTGCAATGGGTGGGACAATGCGTCAAGGTACTGAAGAACATTAGGATTGGATATGAAAGCTGCTTTGAATCAACGCCGTGCAGGCGTTTTGTTACACATTACGTCATTACCGAGTCGCGATTTTGGGCAAGATGCTTACTATTTTGTCGATTTTTTAAAAAGTGCGGGCGCGACGGTGTGGCAAGTTTTACCGCTCGGCATCACGCACGAAGATGGTTCGCCCTATCAGTCGTTGTCTGCACACGCGGGAAATCCCGCGTTAATCAGTTTCAAATTATTAGTCGAAAAAGGCTGGCTGGCAGCAAAAGAGTTCTGTGACGTTTGTGAGCATCCTTTTTTTCATCATAGTTGTTTATTGAGCAAAGCGTTTACGGGTTTCCAGTTGCACGCGACAGCCGCTGAGAAATCGGATTTTGAAGATTTTTGCGTGAGTAATAGTTATTGGTTAGATGATTTTGCTTTGTTCATGGTTTTGAGGCAGAAATTTGGTCAAACGAGCTGGAATACTTGGACGGACAAATATAAGAACCGTCACTTCGACACGATGAATGACGTACGTTTTGCATCGAAATTATCAATTAAAAACGTTAAATTTGAACAATACGTTTTCTTCAAACAATGGACAGCATTAAAAACCTACGCAAATGAACGCGGCGTTTTACTGTTTGGTGATATTCCCATTTTTGTGTCTTACGATAGCGCAGATGTTTGGGCAAATCGGAGCGTTTTTAAACTAAACGATGCGGGTGAAATGTCCGTAGTTGCAGGTGTTCCGCCCGATTATTTTTCAGAAACGGGGCAACGTTGGGGCAATCCGCATTACGATTGGACGTATTTGCACGCGACAAAATTCAATTGGTGGGTAGAGCGAATGCGAACCCAAGCGACGTTGTTTGATATTGTGCGAATTGATCATTTTCGTGGGTTGGAATCGGCGTGGGAAATTCCTGCTACAGAACCGACTGCGATGAAAGGCGAATGGGTTTTAGCCGCAGGCGAAGGTTTATTGTCCGCTATTACAACGGAATTCCCTGATGTTTCATTGGTGGCAGAAGATTTGGGCATTATTACGGCTGAAGTGAATGCGTTACGCACAAAATTCGATTTGCCTGGCATGAAAATCATGCAATTTGCCTTTAGTGGCGAGGCGGATAATCCGTATTTGCCTGAAAATCACGACGTGAACAGCGTCGTTTATACTGGCACACACGATAATGACACGACGGTGGGTTGGAAAAATAGCTTAAATGGAAACCAACAGTTACTGGTTCGTGAAACGCTAAATATCGATGAAAGCATGAATATCGCTGAAGCGTTAATGCGTTGCACGTTAAATTCGGTAGCGAAATTGGCAATTTTACCGATGCAAGATATTTTGGAACTCGATGGCTCCAATCGTATGAATACACCTGGAACAACGATTGGAAATTGGCAGTGGAATTTTCATTGGGAGCAGGTTTCAAGCGATTGTTCTATTCGTTTAGCGGGCTGGATTCGAGACGCGAATCGTTAAAATTTACAGATTAAAAAAGCCAATCGTTTTTAAAAACGATTGGCTTTTTTTGTGCCTTGAGAGCAGATGATTCTACTGAAATGATGTCCATTCTTGTTTTGTCATATCGGTAAATGACACGCGAATGTTTGATGATATGAGTGGGTCATCGCGTCGGCAATCTAAAAGTGCATAAAAAACCAAACCATCATCACGTCGAATAATCAATTTACAACTTTGTTTATTCGGTAGTTTTTCATGAGAAGTATGCGTTGCTGCTTTCGTGGCACTTTTTAATTTAAGCCTACAAGTCCGCCACCGCTCAATTTCTTCTGGTGGAAGAAAGGAGTCAATGTTGCGATTTATCAGCTTCGATTTATCTGCGCCTAAAAGTTTTTCACCCGTTAAATTAATATCAACTATTTCTCCTTTTTCAGTTAGGACAAGATAGCCAACTGGGGAAAAATCAAGTAAATGACTATAACGTTCGTTTGATTCAATCAATGCGGCGTTTAATTTGAGCAATTGATAGTTTTTTTCTTCATGCTCTTTGTCACGATCATGCAGTAAATTGTTTGCTGTCAATAGCTCCTCTTTTGTTTGTATCTGGTTATGTATTTCATCTTTTAATGGTTGAAGTGCCTTAAAATAAACAGCGGGGAATGTTAAAAGTGAAAGCAATGAGGCATCTAATAGTGCTTCTTGCCATTCCGAAAGTGGTGGCAAATTATGAAGTAGCAACATAATTATTGTTTCACTAATAAAAATGGCAGATACCAATACTAAAATCAGATATTTAACAGAATGGTTATTTTCAACAGGCTTCATAACACCAAGAATAGGACAAGTGATAAACTTTTCGCAGTCTAACATATCCATGTTCATATCTTTGTGCAATTTCCTCGACGTCAATGATGTTGTCCAAAGGTCGAAACTGCCACTAAAATTACCAATATCCTTTTTTTAGATACTATAATCTGAAAATAGCATTTTCTTTTTTTAGTTGCTTTATCTACGATGCACCGAATGGTTAGATTTTACCTTGGGAAAATTATGGATTTTAGTTTATTAAGTGGTTACATCGTTTCAGGTTTATTAGTGGGTGTTTTAGTTGGTTTAACGGGCGTGGGCGGTGGTTCGTTAATGACACCGTTATTGGTTTTTCTATTTGGATTTAAGCCCGCCACCGCCGTCGGCACAGATTTACTTTTTGCTGCATTAACTAAAACAGGCGGCGTTTGGGTACATCACACTAAACACAGTTCAGTCGATTGGCGAATTGTACGTTGGTTATCGTTGGGAAGTTTGCCGTTTGCCGTGGGAACCTTGTTTGCCTTAAATCATTTTGCCAAAATCGGTAAAGAAACCACAGGCATGATTACATTGACGCTAGGTATCGCATTATTGTTGACGGCGTTGTCCATTTTAGTGCGTAGCCTTTTGATTCGCCGCACCCAAAAAAATGCCGTTAATGTCATTGCGATTTCTGATATTGAAGAAGAAACAGAAACTGAATTGGCGCAAGACGAAAAAATTGACGAAATCAAACGTGGACGTTTTGACCGTTGGCAAATTCCCGCGACTGTTTTGGTGGGCGCGGTATTAGGTGTTTTAGTCACATTGACATCTGTTGGCGCAGGGGCTTTGGGAACCATCGTTTTATTATTTTTATATCCCAAAATGTTGACGGTAAAAATCGTCGGGACCGATTTAGCGCACGCCATTCCATTAACGGCTGTCGCAGGTTTTGGGCATTGGATGCTCGGCAATGTTGATTTTGTTTTATTGGGAAGTTTATTAATTGGTTCTTTGCCTGGAATTTGGGTAGGCAGTCATTTAAGTGCGAAATTACCCGAACGCTTTTTGCGTCCGATTTTAGCGGTATTATTGCTAATTATCGGGTTAAAATTTATTTCAGTTTAATTTTCAAAAACGAGGATTTTTTTATTTATGGCAACCATTACATTCCAAGGAACATCGGTACAAACTTGCGCGGATTTGCCTGAAATTGGCAGTATTGCTCCAAATTTTTCATTGGCAAATATCGAACTCGAAAATGTGACGTTAGAAAATTACGCAGGAAAACGTAAAATTTTAAACATCGTTCCGAGTTTAGACACGCCAACTTGTGCGGCTTCGGCGCGGAAATTTAATCAAAAAGCGGCGAGTTTAGAAAATACGGTAGTGCTAATTGTGTCGGCAGATTTGCCGTTTGCACAATGCCGTTTTTGTGAAATCGAAGGTTTGCATGATGTAACGGCGTTATCGTCGTTTCGGAGTTCATTTGCCACGGATTACGGAGTGGGAATTATTGACAGCGCATTAGCGGGATTAACCGCTCGTGCCATTGTGATTATTGATGAACACAACAAAATTGTGTACACACAACTTGTCCCCGAATTAGCAAATGAACCCGATTATGAATCGGTTTTTACGGCGTTAAAACTTACCTGATTACCATTTTGAAATAACACCGCTTGATTTCGACCTTGATTTTTAGCGGTGTACAACGCTTCATCGGCTTCACGAATCAATACACTTGGATCTTCATCGTGTTGAGGAACACGAATCGAAATGCCTGCACTTATCGTTACCTGTCCAAATTCAGACATGGCGTGCGGTATCGCTAATACTTCTAGCGTTTGAAATAAATTTTTCATAACCACTAACGGACTGGTTGTTTCGGGAAGAATCATAGCAAACTCTTCACCACCATATCGCGCCACAAAATCAATATTGCGATTGCAACTATTTGTTAAAAGCTCGGCAATTTGTTTCAAGCATTCATCACCTGCGGGATGTCCATAATAATCGTTATATTTTTTAAAGTTATCCACATCTAGCAGCACGACTGTCAAGGACTGTGGCACACGAAGAGCGCGATTCCATTCCATCAATAATTGCCGATCAAAAGAACGTCGATTTGAAATGCACGTCAAACCATCTGTAATCGCCAGTTGTGTTAAATTTTCTTGTAACTTTTTCAAATCAATTTGATTTTTTACCCGTATCTTGACGATAGCAGGTGAAAACGGTTTGCTAATAAAATCCGATGCGCCAATTTCCAAACCGCGAATTTCTTCGGTCACGTCAGAATGTGCCGTCACAAAAATAATCGGAATTTCTAGCGTGTTAGGATTATTTTTTAATTGTTTGCAGACTTCATAACCATCCATTTCAGGCATGACAACATCAAGCAAAATCAAATCAGGTTTTTCTTGTAACGCGAGTTCGAGTGCTTTTTTTCCATTCGTTGCAAACGAAATGTCGTAACCTTCATTAAAGATATTGGCTAATAAACGAATGTTATAAGGATCGTCATCCACAATGAGTACACGCGGATTATTGGCAATATTGAGCATTTTTTTCCTCTAATAAAAAATTAACGTGTTCCAGAATAGACAAAGCGTTTTTAAAATCGAGCTGTTCAAGCGAAGCGGTTAATTCCGACACTTCTCGCTCTAAATTTTGTGACAGTAAATACGATTTCAATTGTGTAAAAATCTCAGTCGCTTTGAAATTATTTCCGCGTAATGCCGTTTGTAATTGCGCGAGTAAATTTTCAAATTCATTCGTCGTTAATAAACTAACATTACTCCCCGAATTTTCAACTACTGGTGGCAGTGTGTTTGCGGCGGTAATCGCAAATTCAAGTTTATCCGTTAAGTCATTGAGCTGTTCGTCGATTCTATCAAATTCACCTGCACGAAGTTCACTTTCTAAGGTGCTAGCGGCATTTTTTAAATCATGAGCGGCTAATGTCCCTGCAACTCCTTTTATCGAATGCGCTAATTGAGCCGCTTCATTGAATTTTTGAAGCTGTATGTATTCTCTTAGTTGAGTAGGTGCGTTCACAAAACGTTTGCCAAAATTGAGCAACAAAGAATGCAATAACGTTGAATTATGATTGCTAAATACCAACGCTTGCATC
>CANKON010000047.1 GCA_947484105.1 Methylococcaceae bacterium
CAGGCAACGCAACCGAAGCCAAAATACCAATGATTGCCACAACAATCATTAACTCGATTAAGGTAAAACCTTGTTGTGCTTTTTGAATTTGAGTTTTCACAATAGTTCCTTTGTAAGGCATTAAAAAAAATGTGTTTTTGTAACGGGTTCGATTATATAACGCTCATTCTAAAAATGTAAAATAACGTTCTGTGACTTACATCACGGTTTTCACTAAAACTTCACCGCGTCCAATTTCGGACATATCGCCCGCGTAACGTTGAACGCGATTAAACGCATTTTCAGGCAACGCAAAAGCCGAATTTAAGTCGGCAAACGATTTAAACAACATCGGTAAAAATGCCAACGTATGTGAGCCACAATCGTTGAAGCTCGCGGATAATTTGGGTGCATTCCAAAGTAACAAAGTGCCGCGCCGCATGGAATGTCCTAAAAATTTCCCTGTGTAACCCATGACAGCAATCGTGCCAGCAATCATCCGTGACCCGCAATAATCGCCAACGCTGCCTTCGATTAAAATCGTGCCACGACGTAAATGGTCGCCCACTCTATCGCCTGCGTTGCCACGAATTAAAATTAAACCGCCTTTCATGCCCATTTTATTGCCAGGTAACGCACCGCCTAAAAAGTCGCCTGTATTGCCGTCGATTTCAAGCAGACCTTTTTTCATTTCACAGCCAGCGTAAATGCCCGCGTTGCCCGAAATTTTAATCAAGCCTGCTTTTAAACCCATGCCGCAATACGCGCCAACATCGCCTTCGACGTGAATCACGCCGCCGTCTAAGTCTTTGCCAATGTAATCGAGTTTTGAAAAGCTGTTTTTAATTTGAATGTGTTTTGCGTCAAATCCGCTGATTGAGAAAAGTTCATCGACGCGCACTTTGCGTTTGCCACAATGTAATTTAATCGCGGCGATGTCGGTGATGTCTAAATTTTCCAACGCGTGACAAACGAGTGGCGACATATCGACACGTTGATCAGGGCGAGTTTTTAAAGTGAAAGTTAATGCGCTCACGCCATAATCTCCTGTAAATGAAAATGGAAAGGTCCTAATTTCCCGCCGTAATTGCCTGCGCTAATTCGGGTGATTCCGTTTTCTGCGCCTAAATCGCAAACCGCTTGAATGCCGACGCGCATGGCTTTGTCGATGTCTTCTTTGCTCAAACCATCGATAACGATTTCCATCACCGATTCCACGTCAGGCGATAAATCGGTTTTTTTAGTTGAGCCTTTCAATGTTGGACAAAATGCGTCGTTGGTTGAAGCGTTCAGCGTTTTGTATTTTGATCCGACTTTTGAACCTGAACGCACGACACCACCAGGGAAGGGCATAATGACGTTGGGAATTTTTTTCATTTCTTCGATGGCAGCTTCACACGCGGCGAGAGCTTGCGGTTGGGATTGCGCTAAAACTAAAAAATTTCCACCACCAATCGCATCGACTTGACCTGTTGTCGCTTCGGCTAAAAATTCGCCGTCCATCACAGGAATGCGCCAATAACGTTTGCCCGAAATGACTTTTGAAGTTTGAAATCCGTCACCAAAATAGCGTAAATTTTTTCCCAATGGAATGCGAATGCCGCCGTCGATGCCTGCGAAAAGTGCCGACGTTGGCGACGTTAAAACACATTGTCCTGCGCGTGTTTCGAGTTGTTTGGCTAACCCTTTGCCACCCATTGCAAAAATCATAATCGCGACACCTGGACGACCGTCAGGCGTTTCGTCAGTGGTTAAAATTCGCTCGATTCCTGCTTCACAACCGCACGCAATCACAGACGTAGCAAAACCCGTCATGGCTTGTGCGGCAATCATTGCCCATTTTTCATTTTGCGCGGTGATAATCGCTCGTGTGCCTTTCATCGGAAAGGCTTCGGCGAATGTCGCGTCTATTTGAACTCCATTAATAATCATTTTTTTCTCCAAGATTTTTAGACAAATTCAATCAGTTGATCTAATAATTCATTCGCTATTTCAACACTTAATTTATAACCGCTGCAATCGAGCAAAAAATTGTAGCGATATTCTTCGGCGCAAACGCTAATAACTTGTAATGCCATAAAGTATTTATTTTTGTCGGTTCTAAAAGCGGTGGTTGCAATCAATTCTTCGAGCAACCGTTGTAATTTATGCGTTTTACTGTATGCACCAAATTCACTTTTGGTTTCGAGCAAATGTTTTAACAGCAACTCGAGCATTTGTTGATAATGAAAACAGTGCATTGCACAATCTTTGATGCCTGATTTTTCGGTAAAATCAATCAAAACGGCGTGTTCCCAAGCTTTGCCACCTAAATTTTCGAGATTTTCAAATCGTTGTAGTTTTTCGGCGTACATAATTTAAGCCTTCTTCATAATCCGCGCTTGTTCACGTTTCCAATCCGCATCTTTTGACGCAGCGCGTTTATCGTGTAATTGTTTCCCTTTCGCTAAACCGATTTCGATTTTTGCGCGTCCGTTTTTCCAATACATTCCCAACGGAACAATGGTGTAACCTTTGCGTTCAACCGCACCAATCAATTTATTTAATTCATGACGATTCAAAAGCAATTTTTTGTTACGAACGGCTTCAGGTTTGATATGCGTCGAAGCTGAAAGCAACGCTGAAATATGTGCGCCTTGCAACCACGCTTCGCCTTTTTTAATCGTGACGTAACTTTCTTTAAGTTGCACACGTCCGTCACGCAAACTTTTCACTTCCCAGCCTTCCAATACCAAACCCGCTTCAAATTTATCTTCAATTGAGTATTCATGCGTTGCTTGACGATTTTTCGCAATGGTGGAGTTTTGCGCGTCTGCTTTTTTCTTTTGTGTTGCTTTATCTGCCATTTATTTTTTCCCGACCGTGACCGTTTGCAAAAGATTCAAATCCACGCGCCGTTTAAACGCCTCCGCAATTTGTTCTTTCGTGACGTTTTGAATGTTTTGTTGAAACGTGTCCAAATAATCGAGTGGCATTTGATAAAACCCAATCATTGAAACGTAATTAGCAAGCTCTTTATTGGTATCAAATTTCATTGGAAAACCGCCGACAATGTTATTTTTCGTCGCGGTTAATTCCGTTTCCGTTACGCCATTTTTTACAAAATCCGCGAGCGTTTGATTTAAAACGTTTAAGGCTTGCGCGGTTTGATCGTTGCGCGTTTGCAGACTTGCCACAAACACACCTTCTTTTAACAACGGCATAAATGCGCTGGACGCGCTGTAAGCCAGCCCACGTTTTTCACGCACTTCATCAAACAATTTTGAAACTAAACTGCCACCACCCAAAATATGATTTCCAACGTAAAGCGGAAAATAATCAGGATCTTTGCGGTAAGTACCTGTTAAACCGACTAAAACGTGGGTTTGCGTGGAGGGAAAATCAAGTGTTTGCGTTGTCGCTTTGGTTAAAGCGAGAACATTGGGCAACGGCGCAGGTTTTTCGCCTTGCGGTAAATCCGAAACTAAATCATTCGCGGTTTTTTCCGCGTCAGCTTTCGACAAATTTCCGATAATTACGACAATTGCATTCGAGGCAGTAAAATAGGTTTTGTAAAAATTTTTCGTATCGTCAGCTGTAAATTTTTCAACCGTATTCAATAAGCCCAAATTCGGATGCGCGTAAGGATGTTCACCATAAACAGCGTTGTAAAACAGCATGTTTGCTAATTCACCAGGTGATTCTTCGCGCTGTTTTAACGCTGACAATGTGCGATTTTTTTCACGTTGAAAATCATTTTCGGCAAAACGCGGGTTGCTTAAAATGACGCGCATCGTATCAATTGCTTTGTCAAAAAGTGGTTTATCGGTCAAGGTTCGCAACGTCACGGTTGCCACATCAATTGAACTACTCGCGCCAAAATTTGCCCCCACATTTTCAAAACGTTGCGCGATTTCTTCAGCATTCCAATCGCCTGCGCCCGTGTCGAGCATTCCCGCCGTCAACGCAGAAAGCCCGAATTGCGACCCATCCCTCGCGCTGCCCGCATCGAAAACGACTTGAATATCCGCCATCGGCAAACTGTCTGTTGGCACAAAATAAACTCGACTGCCTTTAGCCGTTTGCCAATGTTCAATCGTTGCAGCCGAAAAGGCACTCGAGCTAAAAATCACCAAAAAAACGTTGATTAAACGTAGCCCTAACATCGACTTTTTTCTATCGGCACGACGTGTTAATTGCATAAAAAAATCCTTATTGTGAGCATGAGTAAAATGCCTGCTGTGATGATTATATATTTAATTTGGATTTTGACTGGGTGCCGCAACCATCCGAAAAAACTCATTTTTTTCGGCGTTGGTGGACGGTCATTTTTCATAGATGCGCCTTCAATTTCTTGGGACAATTCGTCATTTATATCTACATTTATTTCATCTAATTCTTGGTCTAAGTCTACATCCACCGAAGTTGCAGCATTTTTGTGAGTATTTTTTGGTATTTCAGTAGGAATATGTCCCTCGAAGGTGGAATAAAAACTGCCACATTTCGGGCAATTCAATGCGAGGTCGTGGCGAATATGACCACAAGAAATACACTTATTCATAAGGGAACTCTTTACAAATTGAGATTAAATTTTTCATTGCGATTACGATAAATCAACAGGCGCATAACTGCAATAATTGGTTTGCCAATTCAGCAATATCAATTGATTTGATGTTTTTAATTGAATCGTCATTTTTATTGAGTTTGCGTGGATTAACGATAGAAGTCGATTTCAATACCTTGTTGATGTCGGTTTGATAAACGCGACTAATCGGTGTGCATCCAAATAGTGTAATCGACGGTGTATTCAAGCCCCACGCCATATGTGTCGGTCCTGTGTCGTTACCAATGACCAAATCGATTTGTGAAAGTAACGCTTTCAAATCATTTAAATTCAACGCAGGTAAAACGTGAATATATGGCGATTGTGTTGCCATTATTTCAGCCGTTTGTCGCTCCATTTCGTTTCCCCAAATCACCAAACAATTTTGTTTTAGCGTGTTTGCTACTTCAACGAATTTTGCAGCAGGATAATTGCGACTTGCCCACGTCGAACCAATCACAAACACGATATTTTTCAAATCGCGTTTTAAAAATGCACTGAAATCAACCGTTGGCGCATGAAAAAACAAAAAGGGCTTTTTGGCTAAAATATCGACGTGTGAAATGGAAAATCCTAACGGTTGCGCTAAAACGGCTGCATTTCGGTCAATCGTATTTTCGTCGTAAGCAAAGGCAATTTTTTCTGAATAAAGCTGTGCTGCTAACGATTCACGAATGGAATGTTTATCAAATCCCGCAACGTTTTTTCCAAGCAAACGGGCGGTAATCGCTGATTTCAACAAACCTTGTGCGTCAATCACTAAATCATAATGTTTACGCGCATAATTTTTCACAGTTTTGATTTCGTTAAAAATAGCGCATTTATGAGTTTTTGCGGCTTTTAAATTGACTGTTAACACATTGGAAATATGAGGGTTATCGCGCAATAAATCAGCAAATCGCGCTTCAACTAGCCAATCAATTTGTAAATCAGGAAAACGCGCGTGGATAAATTGCAGCGCAACCATGGCATGAACGATGTCGCCGAGTGCAGAAAGTTTGACGATGGCAATTTTTTTCATAAATGAATCAACGCGGCGATTTGCGTTGGCAAAATATCGGTTAAACATTGGCGATGCCCCAACGGGCAATCCCTTTTGAAACAAGGCGAACATGGCAAATTCAACGTTACAATTTCGGCTTCTGAATGCAACGGTGGGGTAAATTTCGGATCGGACGAACCATAAAGCGCAATGACTTTTTTATTTAACGCCGCCGCAACGTGCATCAATCCTGAATCGTTACTGACAACAGTATGTGCCAGTGATAATAAATCCACTGCTTCGGTTAAATCCGTTTTGCCTGCAAAATCCTGACATTGCCAACCTGTGAGTTTGTTAATTTCGTCGGTAACGGGCTTGTCTTTTTCCGAACCAATTAGCCAACACGCCCAACCTTCTGCCATTTTTTGCGTCGCCAATTCGGCAAAATGCGCTTCTGTCCAGCGTTTTGCCGAGCCGTATTCTGCCCCCGCACACAACACTAAAATCGGTTTTGATAACCGTAAATCGAATTTTTCAATGACGGCTTTTTGTTGATTGGCGGTGACGTTTAAGGCGGGAAAAGAATAGGTTGGCAATTTTTCACTGTCTTCAAATCCTAACGCCACAAATCGTTGCACCGTCATTGTTAAAAGCGATTTGTCTAATTTTCGCGCATCGTTCAATAAACCGTAACGCATCTCGCCCAAAAATCCTGTTCGTTTTGGAATCCCTGCAAAAAAGGGAATCAACGCGGATTTCCATGAATTCGGTAACACAATCGCTTGATTGTAATTTTCAGACCACAATTTTTTTCCGAGTTCAAAACGCGCTTTTAAACCAAATTCACCGTGCGACAATGGCATTACAAATGTTTTGGAAACTTCAGGCATTCGCGCCAACAAACCCAATGACCATGACGGTGCAAGCACGTCAATTTGGCAATTTGACTGCTGTTGTTTCAAGGCGATAAACAGACTTTGCGCCATCACCATATCGCCCACCCACGACGGGGCAATGATTAAAATTTTCATTAAAAACCTTTTAAAAAATTAACGTCGCCAAACTGTTGCACGAAAAGCACGAACCGATTCAAAACGAGGATTTTTGCGGCGCGTCGCCCATTTTGATTTAACGTGATGTATCCAAAATGCCTGCATTCCAAAATAGCCCAGCGTCGAACATGTCACGCCCATAATCAAACAGCCCATTAAAAAGGGTTGCCAAACATCGCCGATCAATGAAAAGTCAAAATTGTCAGCGGCAGGTTGATTCAAAAACCACAAACCGACTTGATAAGAAAAGTAGAACAACGGCGGCATCGTCAACGGATTTGTTACCCAAACTAACGCCACTGAAATGGGCAAATTCGCGCGAAAATAAATTGCTGCCATCGCGGCAAACGCCATTTGTGTTGGCGATGGCACCCACGCGAAAAATAATCCCACCGCAAATGCCATCGAAATCGAGCGCCGATTTAAATGCCACAAATTCGGGTCGTGTAATTTCGTGCCTAAAAACTGTAGACTTTTGTGGCGTTTAATCACTTCGGGATCGGGAATAAATTTGTGCATCATTTTTTGAATCAGTGCTTTAGCCATCCTCATTTCTCCTTCATTATTATTTTTATTAGATGATTTTTTATGCTTTGGCGTTTGTTGGCGGTGATTGGCTGTTACAACAGTTTTCACAATTACCGTCACTTTCTGCATTGCTTATTGTAAGCGGAATCGCGGCAATTATGGCACGGTTGCGTTATGGGCATTGGCTCTTTTTTATTCTGGGATTTTTGTGGGCAAGTGCGTTTGGCTATTACCACACGGCGACACGTTTATCGCCTGAATTAGAAGGCATACCGATTGTTGTGACAGGTGAAATTGCAAATTTACCCGACCAAAACGCACAACGCGCTAATTTTGAATTTATCGTTAACGAATCCGTTGAAAAATTACCCGATAAACTCAAACTCAGTTGGTATGAACCGACTCAAATTCTGCATGCGGGCGAAACGTGGCAATTCACGGTTAAATTGAAACGCCCGCACGCTACGTTTAATTTAGGCGGTAACGATTACGAACGCTGGTTGTTTATGCAAAACATGGGCGCAACAGGAACGGTGACAAAAGAACCACCGATTTTTGTTGCTAAATCAGGCTTTAATTTCAATTCGTTGCGGCAAAAAATCAGCGATAAATTGACAGAAAATTATGGCGAAAATCTCAGCACTGCATTATTGAAAGCCTTAACGGTTGGTGACGATAACGGTTTAACAACTGAAAACTGGGATACTTTTCAAAAAACGGGCGTGACGCATTTAATTGTGATTTCAGGTTCACACATCGCCTTAGTCGCGGGATTGGTTTATTTTCTGACGTTGAAATTGTGGACGCGCTTGCACATTGTGCGATTTTCACCGCCCCGCACCGCCGTGTTAGCCAGTTTATTTACAGCGTTATTTTACGCAAATTTGGCTGGGTTCGTCATTCCGACCAAACGCGCAGTGATTATGCTTGGAATGGTGGCGATTGCGAGCTTTTATCAGCGGCAACTTTCGCCTTTACAAAGTGTTGCGATTGCTTTGCTCGCGATGCTAATTTTCAATCCAATGATGTTGTTGTCGATTGGTTTTTGGCTGTCATTTTTAGCGGTAGCATTGATTTTATATCGCGTCGTGGGACGTTTAAAATCGCCACCGAATTGGAAAAATGCGCTTGATATTCAACTCTCCGTTTCACTGGGTTTATCGCCGTTATTGCTGTTCTTTTTTCAGCAAACGTCGTTGATTTCACCGCTCGTAAATTTTGTTGCCGTGCCGATTGTGGAATTGATTGTTGTACCGTTAGCGTTGATTACTTGTGCCACTATGTTCATTTTTCCCTGGTTGGCAGACAAAATTTTCATCATTTTAGATTTTATTTTGCAATCGTTGATGCAAGGTTTGGAATTTGCTGAAACGTTACCGAATGCTGTTTTCGATTTGCCGCAACCCTCATTTTTTACGTTGCTTTTATCGTGTTTAGGATTGTTGTGGTTATTTGCACCGCGCGGAATTCCTGTCCGTTGGCTGGGTTTGATTTTGAATTTACCGTTGTTATTTCCGATGA
>CANKON010000048.1 GCA_947484105.1 Methylococcaceae bacterium
GAATTAAACAAAGCGATTACCGATTGTTTACCCAAACCGAAAATGCTGATTTTGAATTTCCCTGGCAATCCTACCAGCGAATGCGTGGAATTAGATTTTTTTGAAAAAATTGTCGCCGTCGCCAAACAACACAAAATTTGGGTGGTTCAAGATATTGCTTACGCTGACATCGTGTTTGACGGTTATAAAGCTCCGTCTATTTTGCAGGTTGAAGGCGCGAAAGATATTGCAGTCGAGTTTTTCTCCTTGTCCAAAAGTTACAATATGCCTGGTTGGCGCGTTGGCTTTATGTGCGGCAACAAAGAACTCGTGTCAGCGTTGGCGCGGATTAAATCGTATTTGGATTATGGCATGTTTACGCCGATTCAAATTGCAGCGATTGCGGCATTAGAAGGCCCACAAGAATGCGTGGCTGAAATTGCTGAAATGTACCAAAAACGCCGTGACGTATTATGCGAAGGTTTGAATGCCGCAGGTTGGGCAGTCGAAAAACCAAAAGCCACAATGTTTGTTTGGGCAAAAATTCCTGAAGCCTACGCAAAAATGGGTTCGCTCGAATTCTGCAAAAAATTATTGATTGAAGCAAAAGTCGCAGTCGCACCAGGAATTGGTTTTGGTGAATACGGCGACGACCATGTGCGTTTTGGGTTAATCGAAAATGAAAATCGTACGCGCCAAGCGGTGCGCGGTATCAAGGCGATGTTTAAAAAAGACGGCGTAATTTAAGGAGAAGTTTTTGAAACCAGTAAAAGTAGGCATTTTAGGATTAGGCACAGTCGGCGGTGGCGCGGCGAAAGTTTTACAACGCAATGCGGCAGAAATTGCGCGTCGGGCAGGACGTGAAATTATTATCACCCGTGCGTCCGCCAGCGATTTGAGCAAACCGCGTTTGTGCGATACGTCAAACATCGAACTCACCACAAACGGTTTTGACATTATCAACGACCCCGAAATCGACATTATCATCGAAACTATCGGCGGCGCGGGAATCGTGAAAGATATGGTGTTGCAAGCGATTGAAAACGGCAAGCACGTCGTGACGGCAAATAAATCGCTCATCGCTTTGCACGGCAACGAAATTTTTGCCAAAGCCAGCGAAAAAGGTGTCATCGTGGCATTTGAAGCGGCGGTTGCGGGTGGAATTCCGATTATCAAAGCGATTCGGGAAGGTTTGAGCGGCAATCAAATTGAGTGGCTCGCGGGCATTATCAACGGCACGAGCAATTTCATTTTGACCGAAATGCGCGACAAAGGTCGTGATTTTTCTGACGTGTTAGCCGAGGCGCAGGCGTTAGGTTATGCCGAAGCTGACCCAACTTTTGACGTAGAAGGCATTGATGCTGGACATAAATTGACGATTTTAGCGTCGATTGCGTTTGGGATTCCGTTGCAATTCGACAAAGTTTATACCGAAGGCATTACGCAAATTACCCGCACCGACGTGGAATATGCCGAGCAGTTGGGTTATCGGATTAAAAGTTTGGGCGTGGCGCGTAAAACCGAAAAAGGGATTGAATTGCGCGTGCATCCAACGTTGATTCCTGAACGTCGTTTGATTGCGAATGTGAATGGCGTGATGAATGCGGTGTTGGTGAAAGGCGATGCGGTTGGCGCGACCTTGTATTACGGTGCGGGCGCAGGCGCAGAGCCAACGGGTTCAGCGGTGGTTGCCGATGTGATTGATGTGGTGCGTGCGTTGACCAGCGACCCTGAAAATCGTGTGCCGCATTTGGCGTTCCAAGCCAATGCGCTGGCGGATATTCCAGTTTTAGATTCGGGCGATTTCCAAACCGCGTATTACTTGCGTTTGCACGCTGAAGATAAATCGGGGGTTTTAGCGGATGTGACGCGAATTTTGGCGGATTGTGACATCAGCATCGAAGCGATTTTACAAAAACCACCTGCGAAAAATGAAACGATTGTGCCGATTATTTTGCTCACGCAAGTGACGCAAGAACACAAGCTCAATGCGGCTATTGCCAAAATTGAACAATTAGAAACTGTTAGCGGTAAGGTGAATCGGATTCGGTTGGAGACGTTGGGGTAAATTTTATCGAACAATAGCACGAGAGTGATTTTGTGCTATCGTTAAAGCATAAAAAAAGAGAGCTTTTCAGCTCTCTTTTTTGTTTAGCGTTGAGTTTTCTAAAATTTAGAAACCAAAACCTACATAACCACCAGCTGTTACGCCGTCAGTATTTACGCCATCAATGTTGTCAGCGGTGTAGTGGTAACGCGCGTCAGCACCAACATACAAATCTTTCCACACTTTGTAATCCATACCCGCACCAAACTGCATGCCTGGTGTCATAACTGTAACAGCACCTGATGGTGGGCTGATGATGTTCATTTCAAAACCAACTGGAATTAACCAAGGACGGAATGAGCTACCTTTCATGAATTTGATTTTAGGTGATGCAGCTAATGTGAATTGATTAGTTGTAACGCCTTGTCCTGTTAATGCACTTGTTGTATGACCAGAAATTTCTTTGTAATCAAACATCAATTCTGCGGCAAATTCTGTTCCTTGCATCAAACCAAACAAATTGTCGTTAATGCTCCAATCAAAACCTGCACCGAAGTACCATGCGTCTTTATCAGTTTTGCTTGCGCCAACCAATAAATCTGCGCCACTGCCGTTGGTAGAACCACGGTTGTCATTTAAGTGAGAATAACCACCACGGAAAAATACCATGTCGTCTTTCGCGCCTTTACCAGCATGACCTTCGTGTTTCACAGTGTTCATCCATTGATCTAACTCTTGCACTTTTGCTGTATCTGGATCAATAGTTGCGCGAGTTGAAGCAGATTTTAAACCACGAATTTCAGCTTGCATAGCCGCTAATTGTGCTTCTAAAGCGTCAACTTTAGCGTTGCTGTTTGAGTGTGAAAATGAAGATGTGTGTGTTTCAATAGTTTGAACAGCCGCTTTTTTAGCGTGTTTGTGTGCTTTTTTTGCAGCATGAGCAGCTGCTTCTGGTGCAACGGTTGCCGCCGCAAATGCGACTAACGCAGTTGTTACACCTAAAGTTAATTTAGTTTTTGACATGTTAGATCCTCAAAATTTATGGATTGGGGTTAAGAGTTCGAAATTTTTGTTTTTATACAACAAAACTCATTTCACGGCGGCGATAATACCAGCAAAACGAATTCCTTACAAGTTTTAAAACTATTTTTTAATACTCAACATTCCTTTGTTTATCAATGATTAAGGCGAATAATTGAAAACATATTGCAACTTGTTAAAAAAAAACAACACAACAACAAACATTTTCTATTCTGAAAAAACATCGACACCTTTCGGTGCGTTAAATTCAAACAAATTCGATTCAATAGGCGCATTCACTTTCAAATTTGAGAAATAGATGCGCGTTAATTGTCCAAAATTATCGTTCAATTGCATTCCGCTCAAAACGCCTTTTTCAAGCCCAATCAATACATATTTAAACGTACTATCTTGACCTTTTGGCACGAGCTTCACCCAAATCATTGAACCTTCAGAACCTTGTTGCTCAATCGTGTAATTGTTTTCAAGTGGGACATCACCACTCAATAATAAAGCAGGAGTCGAGCCAACTGATTCATCCAATTTTTTAATCGTCACTTGCTCTAAATCGGTATCGTAAAACCAGACTTTTCCTGATGTAGAAATGATTTGCTGTTGAAACGGTTTTGTATAATCCCAACGAAATTTACCTGGTCGCTGTAAATAAAATAAGCCTGTACTGGATTGAAATGGGTCGCCTGCTTCGTTAATTAAAACCTGTTTAAAATTAGCAGTAATCGATTTTGCTGAACTCAAAAACGCTTTTAACTGCTTAACAGGCGCGTCCTCAGCAAGAGCAATTAGGCTATTTACACTTAATAATGTCGCCATTAACCAACGTATTTTTTTCATAAAATCATCCTAAATTTATAAATTGTTGCGCCATTGGCAATAAGGTTTTCGCGCTAAATTGTTATTGTAATAACGCATATCTTGCGTCACTTCTGCACCAAGCCATTCGGGTTTTGCAAACGTTTCATCAATCGAATTTAATTCGATTTCAGCGACAACCAAGCCCGCATTTTCACCTTCAAATTCGTCAATTTCCCACAAATGATTTTCATATTTGACGAAATGGCGCGTTTTTTCAATAACGGGCTTTAAACACAAATTATCCAAAATTTCATGCGCGTCAGAAAGCGGAATTTCATATTCATATTCGGAACGTTGCGTGCCAATTGTCGCGCTTTTGATATTCAGCCACGCTTGTTGATTACTGATTCGGACGCGAATGGAACTCGTCGCTTGAGAGCTTAAATAACCTTGTTTATAAACAACGGAATGACTAACGAATTCACGCCAATTATCGCTTGCGAGTAAAAATTTATGTTCGATTTCAATTGCCATTTTTTAACTTAATAATTTTGAATGTGTGCCGTCGCAATACGGAGCATTTCCAGTTTTGCCGCACGCGCATAAATAAACGGTTTTCGTTTCTTCAGGAACAAATTTTAATGAACGCTTATCGGTTTCGGCTGTTTTGTGTGTACCATCGCAAAGCGGCATTTCGCCACTTAATCCACAACTGCACCAGCTGTAAGTTTCGCCAGCGGTAACATCGATTTTCATTGGTGCATTATATTTTTGAGTCATTTTCGTTTTCTCGTGTGTCGTAAAGTGAGCGAGAATTATAAGCGAAATCTTTATTTAATCTGTTAGCAATGCTAAAGTTATTCCGCATTAAATTAGTTGGTATTTATTTACAATTCACCGTTAGGAGATTTTTATGGCTTTCGAACTTCCCGCTTTACCTTACGCAAAAGACGCACTCGCACCACATATTTCTGCTGAAACATTAGAATTTCACCATGGCAAACATCATCAAACTTACGTCACAAACTTAAATAATTTAGTTCCAGGAACAGAATTTGACGGTTTGTCATTGGAAGAAATCATTGTGAAATCGTCAGGCGGAATTTTTAACAATGCCGCTCAAATTTGGAATCACACCTTTTACTGGAATTCTTTAGCACCAAATGCGGGTGGCGAACCAACTGGCGAATTAGCAGACGCGATTAACGCCACATTTGGTTCGTTTGCAAAATTCAAAGAAGAATTTACAAAAACAGCAGTAACGACATTTGGTTCTGGTTGGGCTTGGTTGGTTAAAAATGCAGATGGCAGTTTGGCATTAGTGAGTACCAGCAATGCGGGTTGTCCTTTGACAGCAGGTCAAACGCCATTATTGACGTGCGACGTTTGGGAACACGCTTATTACATTGATTTCCGTAATGCCCGTCCTGCGTATTTAGAAGCGTTTTGGGCATTAGTGAATTGGGATTTTGCAGCGAAAAATTTTTCGGCTTAAATTTCAAATTTATCCAAAAAAAGCTCTACTTTTTAAAAGTAGGGCTTTTTTGTTTAAGGTGTCTTTAAAAATTATCGTTTTTGCAATTCACTGAAAAATCACTATAATTGCCGCTCTTTTACCGAGCATTCCGCTCCTCCTTGCTTTACCATTTTGAATATGTGTGATGGAAGGCTTAACCCAAAAGGAAACACAATGCGTCATTACGAAATTGTCTTTTTAGTACACCCTGATCAAAGCAGCCAAGTACCTGCAATGATCGATCGTTATAAATCAATTATCGAAGCCACATCTGGCAAGATTCACCGTTTGGAAGATTGGGGTCGTCGTCAATTGGCTTACCCTATCAAAAAACTCCACAAAGCTCATTACATTTTAATGAATGTTGAATGTGATCAAGTTGCGTTAAATGAACTTGAAACAGGATTTCGTTTTAACGATGCAATTTTGCGTAATTTAATTTTAGTGCAAGAAGAAGCCATCACAGAGCCTTCAATCATTTCAACAACGACAGCAGAAGAAGCGAAAGCCGCTGAACTTCGTGCAAAAGACGCAGCAGCTCGTGAAGCCGCAGCGGCATTAGCAGCAGCTGAAGTTGAAGACGATGCAGAAGAAGACTTTGACGCTGAAGACTTAGCAGAATAATTTATTTCACTATTCATTACGGAATTAAACATGGCACGCAACATTAGACGCAAAAAATTCTGCTCATTTACAGCAGAAAACAGTGTTCAAATTGATTATAAAGACTTGGGTTTGCTTGGTGATTACATCACTGAAACGGGCAAAATTGTTCCTAGTCGTATCACAGGAACTCCTGCGAAATATCAAAGACAAATCTGCACAGCAATTAAACGCGCCCGTTATATCGCGTTGTTGCCGTACTGCGACGCACACGAATAAATTACAAATCTGATGGGATTCTTAGCAACTCAAATTATGCGTGGACGCTGGCAAGCCGCTGGGATTGCCATAGGTCTGGCATTTTTATCGTTGTTTATGCCTCCTATCAGTATTGTTAGCTCTGCGGCTGTGGCGTTAGTCACGCTACGCCTTGGAGCTTACGAAGGTTTAACTGTTTTAGGCATTGGCGTTGCGACACTTGGCGTACTCGGCGTATTTTCTGGCAATGTTGAATTTGCACTGCTTTACGGCGTTGTTTTGTGGTTACCGAGTTGGATTTTAGCGATTTTATTACGCGCAGGTCGTCAACTCGCATTAGCGATTGAAAGTGCTGTCATACTTGGCGGCGTTGGAATTTTGAGTTTTTCATTATTCAAACCTGATGCGAGCGAGATGTGGAAAAACTTATTAACACAAATGTCGTCACCCAATGCGTCGCTTGATATGCAACCACAAATTGAAATTCTCGCGCATTACATGACGGGAATTATTGCCGCAGGTACAATTTTTGGCTGGATATTCGCATTATTTTTAGCGCGTTGGTGGCAAGCACAACTTTATAATCCTGACGGTTTTAGAGCCGAATACTTGAGCTTATCAACCTCGAAACGTTTCGCACTAGGTAGCGTGATTTTAATTGCTATTGCGGCATTAAGTTCAGGCACGATTGCAGAGCTTGCGACAAATTTAAGTATTTTAGTGGTTGTGCTTTATACCTTTGTTGGTACGTCGGTTTGTCACAGTTTACTCGGGCCGCTCAATCAAGGGCGTTATTTGGTAATTGGTTTTTATGTCACGGTGTTTTTAATTCCGCATTTATTGATTCCAGTTGCAACTATCGGCGTGCTTGATGCGTGGCTAAATATACGTCAAAAGTTCAAAACGAAATAAGCCAAAACCGTTAAATCAAACAAACATAGTGCGCTGAAAATCAGCGCAGAATTTTATACAAAACCATGAGGATGGTCAGAATGGAAATTATTCTTCTTGAAAAAATTGCAAATTTAGGCAGTTTAGGCGACAAAGTTAGCGTAAAAAATGGTTACGCAAGAAACTTCTTAATCCCACAAGGCAAAGCGGCTGTTGCAACAGCGAAGAAAATCGCTGAATTTGAAGTTCGTCGTGCTGAATTAGAAAAAGCGGCTAACGAAAAATTATTAGCGGCTCAATCACGCGCAGAAGCGTTGGGCAAATTGCACATCACGATTGCACACAAAGCGGGCGAGGAAGGTCGTTTATTTGGTTCAATCGGTACACACGCCATTGCAGATGCGATTACAGCGGCAGGCGTTGACGTTGATAAAAGCGAAATTCGTTTGCCACACGGTACAATTCGTCATTTGGGCGATTTTGAAGTTCACGTCCATTTACACGCAGACGTTAATGCCGTTTGCGCTGTTAAAATCACTGCTGAGGCGTAATTTCAGCTCGAAAGGCGCAAAGTTTTTACTTTGCGCCTGACGCTAATAATTATGCGAAACCTTTATTCATTCCTTTTTTATAGCGCAATCCCTCTCATCATTTCGCGTCTTTGGTGGCGCAGTCTTAAAAATTCCGCTTATCGTCAACGTATTTTTGAACGATTCGGTTTTTACAAAAAAAATTATCAATATAACGTCATTTGGTTTCATGCGGTTTCGGTCGGTGAAAGCGAAGCACTTTTCCCATTGATTCATTTGATTCAAACGCGCCAGCCGCAAATTCGAATTTTAATTACAACCACTACGCCGACAGGTTCAGCACGAGTTAAATCAGTTTTAGGTGATAGCGTTCAACACGTTTATTTGCCTTACGATTTGCCTGATGTCATTGCACGTTTTTTGAAAGCGTTTAAACCCCAAATGGCGGTAATTGTTGAAACTGAAATCTGGGCAAATTTATTTCACGCTTGCGAAAAAAATCAAATTCCGCTGTATTTAATCAATGCGCGGTTATCTGAAAAATCGGTGCGCGGTTATCAAAAAATTCCGTCTTTGGTTTTACCTATGTTGCACGCAATTACCAAAATTGCTACGCAAACCGAAATCGATAAAGCGCGATTCATTCAAATCGGTGCAAAGCCCGAACATGTTGAAAATTTAGGAAATATCAAATTTGACGTAACGATTGCAGGCGAGATTTTTTCGCAAGGTCACGCTTTAAAAAATCAGCTTTTCGCAAATCGTTTTGTTTTTCTAGCCGCGAGTACGCATGAT
Organism: Methylococcaceae bacterium; assembly: GCA_947484105.1. Classification (GTDB taxonomy): domain Bacteria; phylum Pseudomonadota; class Gammaproteobacteria; order Methylococcales; family Methylomonadaceae; genus UBA10906. Next base: position 8,453 of record CANKON010000048.1, read on the forward strand.
GGCGAAGAAACTTTATTGCTTGAAGCATATAAAAATTTAAAAAAACAAATTCCAGAATTATTGTTAGCGATTGCCCCACGTCATCCTGAACGATTTAGCGACGTTGGAAATTTGGCAAAAAACGCA
>CANKON010000049.1 GCA_947484105.1 Methylococcaceae bacterium
AGCGATAAAACAAATCCTCACGAAACCGATTTTGCTTAATTTCATTTTCTAAATGACGATGAGTCGCGGCGATGACACGCACGTCACAAAAAATCGTTTTATTGCCGCCGACTCGCTCAAAATTGCGTTCTTGCAACACGCGCAATAATTTCACTTGCATCGATAGCGGCATATCACCAATTTCGTCTAAAAATAACGTGCCACCTTCTGCCATTTCAAAACGTCCTTGGCGTGCGCTTAACGCACCTGTGAACGCGCCTTTTTCGTGACCAAATAATTCACTTTCTAAAAGTTCGGCAGGAATCGCGCCACAATTGATAGGCACAAAAGGATGATCACGCCGCAATGACGCATCGTGTAAAGCATTGGCAACGACTTCCTTACCTGTTCCTGATTCACCTAAAATTAAGACTGTCGCATCCGATTCGGCTACTTGTGAAATCATTTTGCGAATTTCAACCATCGCCGCGCTATTACCTTTCAATCGTGACGCAACAAGTGACAAAGCGTTGGCGTTTTCGGAATCATTTAAAACCCATTTTTGAATTTCGAGCGAGACGGAATTTTGTGGCAACGTGCGATTAACAGGAAGTTTGGCGAGTAACGGGCTTAATTGTGCGTGTTGTAACGGAGACGATAAAACATAAAATAACTTCTCATGAACTTTATCAGCGGCAATTTCTTCACTACTGTCAGAGATAAAAATAACGGGAATGCGTGCCATTTCAACGATTTCGTTCAAAATCATGAATTGTTTGCGAATCCCTTCACCAATAAAAATGCTGCAAACTCGATTGATTTCATGCAGATAGTCGGCGTAATTATCCGAACCGATGGTTTTTACATCGTAGCCCATAAATTGAAAAATAATTTCAACTTGTTGAATGCGTGCTGGATTGTCATCAATTAACAAAATAGGAGGTAGTAACGCCATACTTTTCACTCAGTTAACTTAAAAATTAATGTTTCATTTCATGCCATTATCACATTTTGTTAATGTAAATTAAACTTAAAAAGTCGAATTCGTGGCATTTTTTAGACTTGACAAAAATTCGCCACCGTAGAAACTAGATGCGTTATTAACAACCCCGCGAGCGTTTTCCTTGAACGATATGCCCCTTAGTATGCTACTCGGCATACTTTTGTTGATGTTAGTGTTATCCGCCTTCTTTTCAGGTTCTGAAACGTCTTTGATGACGCTGAATCGCTACCGATTGCGGCATTTGGTAAAGTTAAAACATCCTGGCGCAATCAAAGCGCAAACGTTATTACAACGTCCCGATCGCGTTTTGGGACTGATTTTGTTGTGCAACAATTTCGTTAATAATTTTGCGTCATCGATTGCCACAGTGATTGCAATAAAACTCTACGCTGACGAAGAATCGAGCGTTGCCATTGCTGCCGCATTATTGACGTTGGTGATGTTAATTTTTTCTGAAGTTACGCCTAAAACGCTTGCCACCATTAAACCCGAATTACTCGCTTTTCCGTCAGCCTGGGTTTATACCGTGTTATTAAAAATATTTTATCCACTAGTTTGGCTAGTTAATACGTTAGCGCATTGTTTATTGCGTCAAATGGGCGTTGACACAACGAAAACCGCACATAACGAACTTAATAAAGATGAACTTAAAAGCATTATTTCTGAAGCTGAAAGTGTGATGCCGTATCGTTATCAAAAAATGTTGCTGGGTATTTTAGACTTAGAATCCGCCACTGTTGAAGACATCATGACACCGCGCAATGAAATTGTCGGCATTGATTTGGAATTACCGATTGAAACGATTATTGAACAAATAAAAAATAGTCCGCATACTCGATTACCTGTTTATAAACAACACGTTGATCGTGTAATTGGTTTTTTGCATTTACGCAAAGTGTTGAGCGAAATTCATTTCAAAGACTTTGATAAACAAACCATTATTAGTTTATTAAGCAAACCTTCTTTTATTCCCGAAAGCACCTCTGTTCATGCCCAAATGGTGCGCTTTAAAAGTGAAAAAATTCGTGTTGGATTGGTCGTAGACGAATACGGCGACGTACAAGGTTTGGTCACACTCGATGATTTATTACAAGAAATTGTCGGTGAATTGATTACTGAAGAAGAAAATACCGTCAGTCAACAAAGTGACGGCAGTTATTTAGTTGACGCAGGGATTACTGTTCGGGAATTAAATCGTGTCATGCGCTGGGAATTACCAACGGAAGGTGCAAAAACATTAAATGGTTTGATTTTAAATTTTATGGAAACGATTCCAAATATAGGCACGAGTATTCGATTACACGGTTATCCGATGGAAATTTTGGAACGCGACGAAAATTCCGTGAAATTAGTGAAATTTTTGCCGCTTAAATCCGACCGTTTAAATCAAACTTCGTGCTAAAACAACAATGGGGTGAATCACTTCAACGTTTTCACCACGTTCCCGCAAGCCCGCCGCAATATGCAACGCACAGCCGATATTTGAACTGACTAAATAATCGGTCGGTTTTTCAAGTGTGGTTGTCAATAATTCATTTAATAACGTTTTCGCCATTTCGTCATGTCGCAAACTGTAACTTCCTGCCGCGCCACAACATTGTGTGGTTTCAGGTAAAGCCGAAATATTGATTTCTGGAATTTGTTGTAACAACTTTAAAACGCTTTTATCGGTTTTCAAGCCATTTTTTAATGAGCAAGGCGAATGCAAACGCACATTTCCAGAAAACGGTTTTAAGATTGAAAAATCAAAATCCGTTTGACTCAAAAAATGACTAATATCTAAAACTTTCGTAGTGAAATTCTTCGCAGAATACTCACGCAACGTCACGCCACAACCACTTGCAATCGTCACAATTGCTTGTAAATTTTCAGCAGAAAATGCTAATTCATTTTGTTTTTCTAATTTCGACGCGCCCTTTTTATCGCCATCGTGCAAAGCTAATGCGCCGCAACAAGTTTGATTTTCAGGCAAATACACATTAAAGCCGATATGCGTTAAGACTTTAATTGCCGAATTCACCGTTTCAAAATCGAACAATTCCCCCATACAACCAACAAATAAACCCACATCACCTTTGGCTTCATTTTTTGCGTCGTAATAATTTTTGAGTGTTTCGTGTTCTTGAAAATTGGGAACTAATCGTTCAAGTTCAGTTAATCCGAATAATTTTGGCAAACGTAGAAAACGCGCAGTTTCTTGCAAATTATTTTTTTGATAAAACCGCAAACTCGATTTAACAAAATTTTGAACACCTTTATTTTCAGCAATGGATTTGACGATTTTGACCGAATTTTTTGTCGAAATGTCGTCATGAATTTCAGCACGAAAATCATCAATCAATTTTCCATAAGGCACAACCGCAGGACACGCTTTTTCACACGCGCGACACAATAAGCAACTGTCAATATGACTTAACAAATTTTCTGAAATTGGCAAATTTCCACCTGCCCACGCTTGAATTAACGCGATTCGACCACGCGGTGATTCATTTTCATTTTGCGTATGCGTGTAAGTGGGGCAATGTGGCGCACAAATTCCACATTTCACGCAGCTATCCGCAACGCTCAGTAATTGTTTTTTAATGTCAGTCATTTTCGTTTTCCTGTTTATCGGTTAGCGCATCTATAATTTGTTGATATTCGGCATTTTTCGGGCGATACAAAAATGCCCCTAAAACCGCCAAGCCAGTCAAAATATGAAATGAATTTATAGGATCACCAAAATAAAAAATCATACCGCCCAAACTGCCAATTAAAATCATCATACTTTGCGAAATAGACACCGTTAAAGCGTAACGAATTTGTACTGTTTTTTCTAAATTCGCACCAAACAATAACGGCATTGTTTGATTCAATCGTAAAAAAATATGCCGTAATAAATTAGTCAACGGTAAAATCAAAATGGCTAAAATATAAAAGATCGTGCGCCAAAAAATACGCTCGGATTCTTCTAACGGTTGTTGAAATGGTGCGCCGTAAAAATGCACAAAAATAAAACTCATACTTAATAACGTCACAACAAACGCCGTAATAAACCAAGGAAAAAGCAAAGAATTAGTCGTTTTCAAAGTTGAACTCGGTTGAGGTTTCTAAATAAGGAAATGTCGCAATTAACGGCGCGGTGGTACGTTTTTTAATACTTTCAATCGTTAAATCCACATAATCAAAATCGGCATCATTACAAACCGCAATCCAACCTGCACAATGTAAATTCGCATTTTGTATCGCTTCAAACGTCAAAAGTGCATGATTGATGCAACCTAATTTAATCGCCACAACTAAAATAATCGGCACGTTTAATGTTTGAGCCAAATTCGCAATCGTTTCAGTTTCATTCAGTGGCGCATACCAACCGCCCGCCCCTTCGACAATTAAAATGTCAGCTAAATTTTGTAGCGTTTGAAAATTAGAAAAAATTGTTTCTAACTTCGCGGGATTTTCTTTGCCTGCCAAATGCGGCGAAATTGGTAATTCATAAGCAAACGGATTCAAAAGCGAATAATCGACAAACTGCGAACCCATTTTTTGAATCGCTAACGCATCGTCATTTTGCCATTCACCATTTATTTTTTCACAACCTGACGCAACAGGTTTCATGCCTAAAACTGAGAGATTCTGATTTTTAAAATGTTGCATTAACGCAAGCGTTGCCCACGTTTTTCCTACGTTTGTGTCTGTGCCTGTGACGAAATAAGTTTTTTTCATAAATTTAAAAATGTGTTTACCGAGAGGATATTTAAATCAAATTTTGCGCCGTTTACAAAGTTGGCAAATTCACCATCTACAATGCCTTTTGCGGTTAATTCATCCACGTTTAACGTTGAATCCACGTCGCAAGATTTCACGACAATCAATTTTTCTGCCTCTAATTTTGTGGCTAACCATGCCGCTAAACTGTCGGAAGTCATTTCCCAAGACGGTGAAACTTGTGCGGCATTTAAATCAAAAATGTCAGGTAACCAAATGGAAAAACGGTGATTTTTAAGATTTGAAATTGTCGATTCAAGTGTAAATTTAGGATGCAGGTTTTGCAGCATCATGGCGGTTTGTTGCATCGCTAAAACTGCCATTTTATGTGCAACAACATCGTCGAAATGCCATTTTTTCTGCGCGGCGCGAACCGTATCCGCAAAAATGCCACCGCCACAAACGACAACTATTTTTTCGTTGAATTCTAAAATGTGATTTAAGCAAACCAGCATTTTTTCTGCTTCTAATAAACTGCCGCCCAATTTTATGACGTTCATTTTTGAAATTCCATTTTGATTAAAGGGTTTCGATGCGGCAATTTTACTTTATTTATGACTTTAGTAATGTTTCAAATTGAACCTTGAACCATTCGGTGATTGCACTTTTTTTGTAACACGTTACAAAATTAGCGAGGCATTGACATTTAAATTTGGTCATTATTTTCCAAAAATACCTTGAAAGGGCAGCTCAAAGACGTTAGATTTAAAAAACGCTCGTGTTCTAAATATAGCTTCTACCATGAAATTGATTCCGATTGATGGTGAGGATTTATCTGCATGCTACAAAAAACTTCGGGAAAACCTCTAATCCATGCCCCGCCTCTACACGCTCAAAGATAATTCAGTCGAAAATCAAGTTTTTGTTAATCGCATTATTGCCGCCTTTTGCATTGTCGTTTTATTGACAATCGGGTTAGGCGTGCGTTTGGTCTATTTGCAAATCGTCGGTCATGAGCATTACGCCACGCTCGCTAAGGAAAATAGCGTTAAAATTCAACCGCTCGTACCCACACGCGGCATGATTTACGACCGCAATGGCAAAGTATTGGCTGAAAACACGCAGTCTTTTAGTCTTGAACTCATTCCTGAACAAATCAGCGATTTAGACGGTACATTGGCGCGATTACAGGAATTACTCAACATTCCCAACGAAAAAATCGAACAATTTCAAAAACAACGCAAACGGCAAAAACGCTTTATCAGCACGCCGCTTTTGCTCAGTATGACTGACGAAGAAATTGCAAAATTTGCCGTACAACGTCCCTATTTCACTGGTGTTGACATTCAATCACGCCTCGTCCGTCATTATCCTTACAGTGATTTAGCGGCACACGTTGTCGGTTATGTCAGTCGTATCAATGAAGCAGAAATGAAAACCTTGCCAATGTCGGAATATCGCGGCTCAAGTCACGTTGGAAAATTAGGCATCGAAAGTTTTTATGAAACGTCATTACACGGTAAAACAGGTTACGCGGAAATGGAAACCAACGTCCAATCTCGTGCCATTAACACCTTTAATACCGTTCCGCCTGTGGCAGGGGCGAATTTGTATTTGACGCTCGATATTGATTTACAAAAAACTGCGTATGACGCACTCGAAGGCTATAACGGGGCGGTGGTCGCGCTAGATGTACAAACGGGCGGCGTTTTAGTTTTTTCAAGTCGTCCAGGTTTTGACCCAAATCCATTTGTTGTTGGAATTGATTACGAGGCTTATCAAGCGTTGCAATCGTCCGAAAACCAGCCACTGTATAATCGTGCTTTGCGTGGCTTGTATCCACCAGGTTCAACGATGAAGCCGTTTGTGGCGTTGGCAGGTTTGGAATATAACGCAATTGGTTTTGAACAAAAACATTATTGTCCAGGTTTTTACCAATTGCCCAATGTGCCACACAAGTACCGCGATTGGAAACATGGCGGGCATGGAGCCGTCAGTATGAGTGACGCGATTACCGAATCATGCGATGTGTATTTTTACAGTCTTGCATCCGTGTTAGGCATCGATAATATGCACAGTTTTCTACAGCAATTTGGGTTTGGTGAAAAATCGGGCATTGATTTAGTCGGTGAGAAAACAGGTTTATTACCGTCGCGCGAATGGAAAAAACAACAAAAAAATCAAAATTGGTATCCAGGTGAAACGTTAATTACAGGCATCGGACAAGGTTATTTACAAGTTACGCCCGTTCAATTGGCGCGTGCGACAGCAACGTTGGCAAATGGTGGCAAAGTCGTTACGCCGTTTTTGGTCGATAAAATGGTCACCGCAACTGAAACACAATTGAATGCCACAACAGACGTAAAAACGATTCCGTTAAAAGCCGTGAATGTGCAGCATATCACCGACGCGATGGTAAATGTGGTGCATGATGCACACGGTACGGCAAAAAATATCGGCAAACATATTACTTATCACATTGCAGGAAAAACAGGTACCGCGCAGGTTTTCAATATCAAACAAGAAGCAAAATATAACGAAAACGCGATTGATTTCAAATTGCGTGACCACGCGCTGTTTATTGCTTTCGCGCCTGCTGAAAATCCTAAAATTGCGGTAGCGGTAGTGGTTGAAAATGGCGGACACGGCGGTTCAGTTGCTGCGCCTATCGCGGGAAAAGTGATTGAACAATATTTGGAGAGTCTTGATGCAAACTGAAACGCGCCACGAACAATTTGAACGTCATTCCTTTTTAGGGAATTTTTTACGCAAATTGCATGTCGATATTCCATTATTTGTGACGTTGGTACTGATTTCGATTTTGAGTTTCGTTATTCTTTACAGCTCAGGTGGACAGGATTTAGACGTTTTAATTCGACAAGGAACGCGCGTATGTTTGGCATTTACCCTGATGATTTTATTGGCACACGTTGAGCCGTATCAATTCAAACGCTGGTCAGTCATTTTATTTAGTTTGGGCATTATTTTATTGCTAGCGGTGCTGATTTTAGGTGAAATCGGCAAAGGCGCACAACGTTGGCTCGAACTGGGAGCGTTCAGATTTCAGCCATCCGAAATGATTAAAATCACCACACCAATGATGATTGCGTGGTATTTGGCGGAGTATTCATTGCCGCCAAAACCCAAGCAGTTATTGATTGCAACGATTTTAATTTTAGTTCCGACGCTGTTAATTGCAAAACAACCCGATTTAGGGACGGCATTATTGGTGGCGAGTTCTGGCGCGGCTGTAATCTTTTTTTCGGGTTTATCGTGGTGGTTTATCATCGGAATTGGTGCGTTATTGACTGCCCTCACCCCGATTTTGTGGCATTTTATGCACGACTACCAACGCGCTCGTGTGCTGACGTTTTTAAATCCTGAAGCAGATCCCTTAGGACGTGGTTATCACATTATTCAATCGAAAATCGCTATCGGTTCGGGTGGCATTTATGGCAAAGGTTGGCTCGGTAGCACACAATCAGAACTCGATTTTTTACCCGAAAGTTCAACCGATTTTATTTTTGCGGTGTTCGCCGAAGAATTTGGATTATTTGGCTGTGTGTGTTTGTTGGTGTTGTATTTACTCATTATCAGCCGCTGTCTGTTTATCGCGTCCCAAGCAAAAGACACTTACAGTCGCTTGCTTGCGGGAAGTTTGGCATTCACGTTTTTCGTTTATGTGTTTGTAAATATCGGCATGGTGATTGGTGTATTACCAGTTGTTGGCGTGCCGTTACCACTTGTCAGTTATGGCGGCACGTCAATTGTGACGCTGTGTGCTGGCTTTGGTATTTTGATGTCAATTCATACGCACAAAAAATTATTGCCTTATTGAACAACGACTTCACCGCCCCGATTTCGTGCGCTGACGATGCTAAATTCCAATGGCGTTTGAGCAAAAAT
>CANKON010000050.1 GCA_947484105.1 Methylococcaceae bacterium
AAATTGCTGCCTCAGCCACTGTCGATATGTCAAAAATGACCTTGCTTAGAAACAAAGTCACCGAAGACGAAATTGCCGAGGTCGTATCGAAATGGACGGGGATTCCAGTTTCAAAAATGCTCGAAGGCGAAAAAGAAAAATTGTTGCAAATGGAAACGCATTTAAAACAGCGCGTTATTGGACAAGATGAAGCGTTAGAAGCGGTGAGTAACGCGATTCGCCGTTCACGCGCGGGGTTGTCTGACCCAAATCGTCCGAATGGTTCATTCCTCTTTTTAGGACCAACGGGCGTAGGTAAAACCGAATTGTGCAAAGCCTTAGCTGAATTTCTGTTCGATACGCCCGACGCAATGGTGCGAATCGATATGTCTGAATTTATGGAAAAACATTCGGTGGCGCGTTTAATCGGTGCGCCTCCAGGTTATGTGGGTTATGAAGAAGGTGGTTATTTAACGGAATTGGTGCGTCGCAAACCGTATTCGGTGATTTTGCTCGACGAAATCGAAAAAGCGCATCCCGATGTGTTTAATATTTTGTTACAGGTTTTGGATGACGGGCGTTTGACCGACGGGCAAGGTCGCACGGTCGATTTCAAAAATACCATTATCGTGATGACTTCCAACATCGGTTCGGACACGATTCAAGCGTTGTCGGGCGAGGCGTTGTATAGCGTGATGAAAAATGCGGTAATGGATATTGTGTCAACCAAATTTCGACCTGAATTTATCAATCGCATCGACGAAGCCGTTGTGTTCCATTCGCTTGGACGTGAACAAATTCGCGCCATTTCAACGATTCAAATTGATTATTTACGGAAACGCTTACAAGAACGCGAAATTGGGTTTGAAATTTCGGATGCGGCAATCGATTTACTCGGTGAAGCGGGATTTGACCCCGTTTATGGTGCAAGACCTATGAAACGTGCCATTCAACAACAGCTTGAAAATCCACTAGCACAACTGATTTTAAGCGGGCAATTTGTGGCAGGTGACGTGATAAAAATCAGCGAAAGCGGCGGAGAATTGCAGTTTTTGCGATAATTGCCTTTTAAACACTTTTGAGACGCGCTAATGACCGATATTTCAGAAATTCACACACAAGAAACGATTTTAAATGTGCGTGGCGTTTTGGCGCGTCATCGACTGGTTGAAGAATTGGTCAAAAAACAAAATCTGGTTGAATTGCAACGCTTGCTTGAACAACTCGATACCAACGCGCTGGTTCAAATGCTCGAAACGTTTTCGTCTGAAGACAGACAAATTGTTTGGGAGCTAATTCCTGATTCGCGCAAAGAAACTGTTTTAATGGCAATGCCTTACGATACACGCGTGGAATTAGCGGCGGATTTTCGTCCCAAAAATCGTAATATGGTAATTCGTGTTTTTGATTTACACGACGGTTTATTAAGGCAAATTCCGATTGAAACTAAAACCGATTTAAAACACGCGAAACCCATTTGGATTGATTTGGTGATGCCTGAAGATGAGCATTTGAATTGGGCGCAAGATTTGTTTGATGTCGATTTGCCGAATCCTGAAGATTTAACGGATTTAGAAACCAGTGCGCGATTTTATGTTGAGGATAATGGCGAAGTGCATTTGCATTCGGATTTTCTACTTGATAGAAAAGATGAGTCGCGCAACGTGGCGGTCGCATTTGTATTGAAAAAAGATACGTTATTTTCGGTTCGTAGCGAAGAATTACCAGCTTTTCGTTTGCAACGCTTACGCGCTCGTGCTGAATCGGATTATATTTCTGATGCAAAAGATTTGTTACTGGATTTGTATGCGGCGGATGTCGAGTATTCGGCAAATGCGTTGGAAGATATTTACACCGAATTGGAAGGCGTGGGGCGGCAAGTTTTCAAATCTTATATGACCGACGAAGAAGCTGCAAAAATTCTTGCGGCGATTGCCGAAGAAGAAGATTTAAACGGGCGAATTCGACGTAATGTTTTAGATACGCGCCGTGCGTTGTCATTTTTAATGCGAGGCAAATTTTTATCTGAAAGTCAGCATGAAGATGTGCGTGAAATTTTGCGTGACATTGAATCGCTCGACGGTCACACCTCATTTTTGGTTAATAAAATCAATTTCCAAATGGATGCAACGGTTGGTTTCATTAACGTTAATCAAAACAAAGATTTAAAACGTTTAACGGTAATTAGTTTAGTTTTTATGCCCTTGAACGTGATTGCGGGAATTGGCGGAATGTCCGAATTTTCGATGATGACAGAGGGCATTCCATGGCAATTTTCTTACAGCGCATTATTAGGCGGATTGGCTTTCGTTTCATGGGTGACATTTATATTTGTGCAATTTTTTGAACGGCGAAAAATTCGCCGTTTATCGATGCAAAACAATAAAATGCAAAAACGTTAAACTTTCGTGCCACCAACCGTTAAACCGTCGATTTTCATCGTCGGTTGACCGACACCAACAGGGACGCTCTGTCCATCTTTACCACACGTTCCCACGCCGCTGTCGAGTTCTAAATCGTTGCCAACCATTGAAACTTTCGTCAATACGTCAGGACCATTTCCTATTAACGTTGCGCCTTTGACAGGGCGCGTGATTTTGCCGTTTTCGATTAAATACGCTTCGCTAGCTGAAAATACGAATTTTCCTGATGTGATGTCAACTTGTCCGCCTGCAAAATTTTTCGCGTATAAACCGTTTTTCACCGATGCAATAATTTCTTCGGGTTGATGTTTGCCTGCCAACATATAAGTGTTAGTCATGCGTGGCATCGGTAAATGCGCGTAAGATTCACGGCGACCGTTTCCAGTCGGTGCAACGCCCATCAATCGTGCGTTTAAACGGTCTTGCATATAACCTTTTAAAATCCCGTTTTCGATTAAAACCGTATTTTCAGTTTGTGTACCTTCGTCGTCTATGCTTAAAGAGCCACGTCGTCCGTGTAACGTACCATCGTCAACAACGGTGCATAATTCAGAGGCAACGCGTTCGCCTACTCGCCCGCTAAATGCTGATGTCCCTTTACGATTAAAATCGCCTTCTAAACCGTGACCAATGGCTTCGTGTAACAAAATACCAGGCCAACCGGCACCCAAAACAACCGTCATATTTCCAGCGGGAGCTTCACCTGCTTCTAAATTTACAAGTGCTTGGCGCATCGCTTCACGCGCATAATTCATTGCCGTATCTTGCTCAAAAAACATCGCGTAATCACAGCGTCCACCGCCGCCCATACTACCTTGTTCACGTTTGCCATTTTCAACGACAATAACTGTAATGTTTAAACGCACAAGTGGGCGTACATCAGCGAGCAAATGTCCATCTTGATTTGCTACCAAAATATGCTCATGAACACCCGATAAACTCACAATTACTTCTTCAATGCGTGAATCTAAAGCGCGAGTTTGACTGTCGATTTGTTTTAAAAAATCAATTTTTTGTTGGTCTTCAAGCGATTTCAATGGATTCAAAGTTGGATAAAGCAACCGCGCATTTTGTTCGACGGATTTTAAATTCACTTGGGCATTTTGCGCTTGGCGGGTAATCGCTTTTACATTATTTATCGCCTCGAATAAAACAGGCATTTCCAAACGGTCGCTATAAGCAAAACCTGTTTTTTCACCCGAAACCGCCCGCACGCCTGCACCTTGTTCAATACTGTGATGACCTTCTTTCACAATGCCGCTTTCAAGCACCCATGATTCCGTGTGGCTTGATTGGAAATAAATATCTGCCGCATCAACGTCTGCACTCAAAAGGTGATTCATCAATTTTTCAATGTCGGAATCGTGAATGTTTGCGGGGGTGATAATTGCTTGTCGTGCCAGTTGAAGTAAGTGCATAAGACCTGAATGTAATTGTGATTGTGCGTGAGGAAGAGGCAAGTTTAGAACCTGCCTCTACAATTTAATAAGGTGGTTAATGAATATGAACTTCGCGGGTTTGAACGGTGTCACTACGACGTAAAATATAACTATCAGCTTTTTCGCCCGTAAATTGTTTTCCGTCATCGTTAAGCTGAATCAATGTACCTTCATCTTTAATTCGATATTGACGAGTCGTCGATTCGTGATTTTTGGGCGTTAATAAAACGAGTTTATTTTCATCATCCCAACTATATTTTCCCTTTTCATAAAACTCTCTGGAAGATTCTTTTGCAGACTGCGTGACGAGCAAATAATTATTGTTATCTTTTAACGACAGCGTCGCTTTAATTCCATTGCAATTATCGCAAGGTAAATAACCGTAAAAAACCCCGTGGAATTTTTTACTTTCTTCAACAGCGGTTAAATGATTGGCGTGGTCGCCATCTTGTTGATGCGTCGCAACTCGCGCTTCAAGAAATTTTTGTTGAGCAGATAAATCCGTCGCGGCAATCGCAGAATTTGCTAAAAATAACACACCCAAAAAAGCTAAATTTTGTTTCATTGTTTTCATAAAACGCATTCTCCAAAAGTTGTTTAAGGTTTTTACTTGTTTAACAATTCAATCAACATCTGTTCATAAATGTTGCTTAAAATTTCCAAATCGGCAACGCCAATGTGTTCATTGACTTTATGAATACTCGCGTTTAATGCGCCGAGTTCAAGCACTTGTGCGCCTGTTGGTGCGATAAAACGCCCGTCAGACGTGCCGCCGCCTGTATCATCGACCGTTTCAAAACCCGTTACTTTTTTAATTGCAACGTGTGCGGCATCAATCAATGCGCCTTTTGAGGTTAAAAACGGGTTCCCCGACAAACGCCACACAATTTCGTATGTTAAATCGTGTCGATTCAAAATTTCTTCGGTGCGTTGTTTGATGATTTCGTCGGTTAATTCGGTACTGAAACGCAAATTAAATTGCACATTTGCATTTGCTGGAATGACGTTTTCTGCCCCTGCGCCACTGTGAATGTTGGAAATTTGCAAACTCGTTGCAGGGAAAAACTCGTTGCCGTTATCCCAAACTTCATTCACCAAATCGTTTAATGCGGGCGTGATTTTGTGAATCGGATTATCGGCAATTTCGGGATACGCAACGTGACCTTGAACACCGTGAACCGTTAAGTTTGCATTCAACGAACCACGTCGTCCCACGCGAATTACGTCGCCGATTTTTTTATCGCTCGACGGTTCGCCGACTAAACACCAATCAATTTTATCGCCGCGATTTTCTAAAACTTCGACCACTTTCACCACGCCATTTGTCGCGGCACCTTCTTCGTCGCTGGTGAGCATAATCGCAATAGAACCTGCGTGGTTTGGGTGATTTTTAATGAATCGCTCAACCGCAGTAATAAAACACGCAATGCCACCTTTCATGTCCGCCGCGCCGCGTCCATATAAATTACCGTTACGAATGGTCGGCTCAAACGGCGGAGATTCCCACAAATTCAACGCGCCCACTGGCACAACGTCGGTGTGACCTAAAAAAACAAACAGCGGTTTTGCATCACCACGACGCAGCCACATATTTTCGGTGTTGCCAAAATTTAATCGTTCATCAATAAAGCCTAAAGGTGTTAAACAATTGGCGATTAAATCTAAACAGCCTGCATCATTAGGCGTAACTGATTCGCGACGAATTAAATCTTTTAAAAGTTCTAACGTATCTGTCATAAACAATGTTTTTCGTAAGCTCTGGTGTCAAAACCTACCAACAAAACCGTTCCGTTATCAATCACAGGGCGTTTCATCAATGTTCGATTTTGAGCAATTAACGGCAATGCAGTTTCGATTTTCGTGCAAAGTTGTTGCTGTTCAGGCGACAATTTCCGCCACGTCATGCCTTTACGGTTTAACAAAACTTGCCAATCATCAAGCCGTGCGGCAAATTTTTTTAACGTTTCCAACGTCAAACCTTGGCTACGAATATCGTGGAATTTGTATTCAATTTGATGCTCATCAAACCAAACCCGCGCTTTTTTGACGGTGTCGCAATTTGTTAAACCGTAAATAATCATCATTAACCTTCTGCGCCGCCGAGTAAATCTTCGATGGCAGGTAATTCTGGATCTGTTTTCAAACGTACTTTGTAAAGGTCGATAAGTTCCATTAAGGCTTGTTCTAAATCGCCTAAAATCTCTTCTTCGTTTTCAATTTCTTCGTCTGGTACTTCACCTGATTCGAGGTAATCTTGTTGGGTATTGACCGAATCTTCGACCGATAAAATTGCGTACATCAAAGTGGTGCTGGAAATCTCTTTGCTCATGGTTTTGCCTTTTGGTTAAGTTAAAAAATTTGTTATGTTGTGTAGCGTGTTGAATCTTCAATCTCAGCCGCTTCAAATCCCGCTTTGCGTAATCGACACGCATCACACGTTCCGCAGGCTTCGCCGTTTTCATTGGCAGAATAACATGAAACAGTTTGCTGATAATCTACGCCCAATTTTGTACCTGCTTCAATAATTTCGGCTTTGCTCAAATGAATTAACGGTGTATGAATTTTAAACGGTTCACCTTCAACGCTGGCTTTTGTGGCTAAATTTGCCATCGTTTCAAACGCGCTGATAAATTCTGGTCGGCAATCAGGATAACCCGAATAATCCACGGCATTCACACCGATAAAAATATCTTGCGCGTGTAATACCTCTGCCCAACCTAAAGCCAACGATAAAAAAACCGTATTTCGGGCGGGAACGTAAGTTACTGGAATTCCTGTTTCTAACGTTTGTGGCACAGCAATGTCAGAATCCGTCAACGCGCTGCCGCCAATCGTTCCCAAGCCTAAACTTACGACTTTCCGTGTCACACCATAATCTACGGCTATTTTCTCGCCTGCTTGCAATTCTGCTTTATTACGTTGTCCATAGTCGAAACTCAGCGCATAACATTCATAGCCTTGCGCTTGCGCCATTGCTAAAACGGTGACGGAATCGAGTCCGCCTGAAAGTAAAACGACAGCCTTTTTTTGCATTTATTTTCCTTGTGCGTCTTGCCACAAGAGTTTGTGAAGTTGAATTTGAAAACGCACGGGCAATTTATCGGCTAAAATTTTTTCGGCGAGTTCAGTAGGATTTTGCGTTGGCACAACAGGCGAAAACAAAACTTGGCAACGTTGCACTAAATCGTAATCGATCATGATTTTTTTCGCCCAGTCGTAATCATTAGCATCGGCAATCACAAATTTGACTTGATCTTGCGCGGTTAAAAACGCGATATTTTCATAACGATTTTTTTCAACTTCGCCACAACTTGGCGTTTTTAAATCCATCACTTTAACGATTCGATTATCGACTTTGGATACGTCTAACGCGCCGCTGGTTTCGAGTGAAACGTTAAATTTTTCATCTGCTAATTGTGTCAATAATGTTAAACATGCAGGTTGCGCGAGTGGTTCGCCGCCTGTCACGCAAACGGTTTTGCAGTCATATTTTTGAATTTCAGAAAAAATATCAGCAAGCGACATTTTTACACCGCCTGAAAACGCATAACTCGTGTCGCAATAATTACAACGTAACGGGCAACCCGTTAAACGTACAAAAACCGTTGGAAGTCCGACCGTGTTCGATTCGCCTTGAAGAGAATAGAAAATTTCGCTGATGCGTAACATTTAGTTTGGAACTTCGTTGAGTTGCTGCAATTTTTTTGCAGCAACTTGAGCGGGTTTCGAAGTTGGAAAATCGGTCATCACGCGGGTGAAATACTCTTTGGCTTTTGCTGAGTTTCTAGCGTCCATTTCGAGTGAACCTAATTTCAAAAGTGCATCTGGCACTTTTTGACTGGTGGGATATTTTTCTAAAACGGCGTTAAATGCCTTTTTTGCAGCGGGAATATCTTTATTCACGCGATACGCTTCGCCAAGCCAAAATTGTGCGTTATTTGCTAATGAATTCGTAGGGTCTTTGCTCAACAACGCGCTAAATTGACCGATTGCCTCAGCAACTTGTCCATTGCGAAAGGCTTCAAACGCTTGTTGATAAGGCGTTTGTGAAACCACCGCAGGGGTTGGATTTGCGGTGGGAGTAGCAGGTTTGGGTGGCGGTGCTGATTCCACAACAGGTTCAGGTTCTTTCACCGTTGGTGCGGGTGATTCTGTCGAAACTGTTGGTTTCGCACCGCTCATTTTACTTTCAACTTGTTGCAAACGGTCATCAAAATCCGCAAACATCGCCGATTGTTTCTTTTTCAATTCGGCGAGGGTGTTAGCTTGTTCTTCAATTTTACCGTTAAGTTGTTGAATTTCTGCCTGCGCCTCATCTAAACGAGTCATCAATTCAAACGTGCTATTCATTGGCGCACTGATTGCAGCAGGCGTTTGAGTCGGCGCACCCATGGGATAACTCGAATTATCAATCACAGGTGCAAGCGAATCTGCTAAAGCAAACTGACTCACGCTGAAAAGTAAAATTGCAGAAAGTTTTTTCATTTTAGTAAGCAATTTCGACGCGACGATTTAATTCCCAAGATGATTCATCATGTCCCATTGCTACAGGTTTTTCTTCGCCGTAACTGACAATACCAATTTGGCTTTCAGAAACACCTTGTGCTTTCAACATACCTGCAACCGT
>CANKON010000051.1 GCA_947484105.1 Methylococcaceae bacterium
ATTTGCGGCAGTCGCATTTGCAATCGCAGCGTTTAAAATTTCATAAGCGTGTGGGTATTCAATTCTCAAATAGATATAACCTTGGGTCGCACCGACCGCTAAACCTGCAATGGTCATGCCTTCGATTAAAACGAGTGGATCGCCTTCCATAACCATACGGTCAGAAAACGTCCCCGAATCGCCTTCGTCTGCATTACAAATAATGTATTTTTGTTCAGACGGTGTATTTAAAACGGTGTTCCATTTGATACCCGTTGGGAATGCGGCACCACCACGACCACGCAAACCAGAATCAGAGACGTGTTTCACGATGTCAGCTTGTGAAATTGCGAGCGCATTTTTCAAACCGCGATAACCGTCATGTGCAACGTAATCTTCAACGCTTACAGGATCAGTAATTCCCATACGAGCAAAGGTTAAACGTTGTTGTTTTTTCAAATACGGAATTTCTTCGGTCAAACCCAAATTCAACGAATGTGGACCGCCGTTTAAAAAATCAGCATCAAACAAACTCGCAACGTCGCCTGTTTTTACTGCACCGTAAGCAATGCGACCTTTTTCAGTTGCCACTTCAACCATCGGTTCAAGCCAATACATGCCGCGTGAACCATTGCGAACTAAGTTGATTTCAACGCCACGATTTTTCGCTTCTTGTGCAATAGCGTTGGCGACACGTTCTGCGCCTAATGAAACGGCACTTGAATCGCAAGGAATATAAACTGTTACGCTCATGCTGAATGCTCCTTCAAAATTTCGTCAAAATCCGTGTTTGAAACGCGACCATAAACGTCATTATCAATTTGAATTGCAGGTGAACACGCGCAATTTCCCAAACAATAAACCGCTTCAAGTGAGAATTTTCCGTCTTTAGTATTTTCGTGATAATCAATGCCGAGCGTTTTTTTCGCGTGATTTTCTAGTGCTTTGCCGCCCATAGCTAAACACGATTCAGCGCGACAAATACGCACCGTTTTCTTGCCTGGCGCGTGGTCACGAAAATAATGGTAAAAACTAATTACGCCGTGAACTTCGGCGCGTGAAAGGTTTAGAGCGTTTGCAATCGTCGGCACGCTTTCAGGTGGAACGTAACCGAGTGAATTTTGCACCGCGTGCAAAATCGGCAACAATGCACCTGGTTTATCTTTGAGATCGGCAACTATATTTTGAACCGTCTCGATATTTGTTATTTTTGTCATGTTCGTAGGCTTCTATTCAAAGGTATTCATAAAAAATCGGCGATAGAATAGCACAGTTGTAACGCTATAAAAATATCACTCTTAACGTGGAATTGGGCGTTGCGACGTACTATTTTTTGAATGCAGGCAATGTTTTAATCCAATTTAGTCTAAAATAATATCGCTTCTTACACTTTACTCAAAAAGGTTCATCATGCCATTTAGAATTTTTAAAACTAGTAAGCCTAGTGCTGACATTACCACTTTGCCTGATTTAGGCATGGACGAAGAACACATTGAAAATGATTTCAAGCGTTATTATGGGCATCGTTTAGGACGTGATGCCAGTTGTCGCTCGCCGCATTATGCGTATGAAGCACTTTCATTAGCCATTAGCGACCGTTTGGTTGAACGCTGGAAACGTACTTATACAACTTACAAAGAACAAGATTCACGTCGTGCGTCTTATTTGTCGATGGAGTTTTTGATGGGCAGAGCGTTAAGCAATGCCATGTTAAATTTAAACCTAGACGAAGTGGTTGCAAATTCAATGCACGATTTGGGATTAGACCTCGAAGAATTGGTTGAAAGCGAACCCGATGCTGGTCTAGGAAATGGAGGTTTGGGACGTTTAGCCGCTTGTTTTATTGATAGTTGTGCGACCTTGCAATTGCCTGTAACGGGTTATGGTTTACGTTATGAATATGGCATGTTTTCACAAGCTATTCAGAATGGTGAACAAATTGAGCGTCCAGATCATTGGTTACGAAATGGGAATGTATGGGAAATTGAACGCGCCGAATATGTGCAACGTGTGAAATTCGGTGGACACACTGAAATTCGTACCGATGATAATGGCAAGCAAAAAATTTGTTGGGTTGATACACACGATATTTTAGCCGTTCCTTTCGATACACCTATTCCTGGTTATCAAAACGGTACGGTAAATACGTTGCGTTTATGGAAAGCAACGGCGACGGAAGAATTCGATTTGGAAGAATTCAACGCAGGTGATTATGCCGAATCTGTGGCCGCGAAAAATACTGCTGAAAATATCACAATGGTTTTATACCCAAATGATTCGAGTGAAAACGGAAAAGCCTTGCGTCTGCGTCAGCAATATTTATTAGCCTCTGCAAGTTTGCAAGACGTGATTTCAACGTGGGTGGGTCGTCACGGTAACAATTTCAAAGAATTTGCCGCAAAAAATTGTTTCCAATTAAATGATACGCATCCGAGTATTTCAGTTGCAGAATTGATGCGTTTGCTCATTGATGTTTATGGTTTATCGTGGAATGAAGCCTGGGAAATTACTCGTAACACGATGGCTTATACGAATCACACGTTATTGCCTGAAGCATTAGAACGTTGGTCTGTGGGCTTATTCAGAGAATTATTGCCACGTTTGTTGGAAATTATTTTTGAAATCAATATGCACTTTATGTCGCAAGTTTCGTCACGCTGGCCTGGTGATAAAGACCGTTTAGCGCGTATGTCGATTATCGAAGAAGGCGCAGGCGGTCAATATGTGCGGATGGCGTATTTGGCGATTGTTGGCAGTTACTCCGTCAATGGCGTGGCGGAATTGCACTCGAAATTATTGCAAGAAGGTTTATTCCGTGATTTTTACGAATTTTCGCCTGCAAAATTCAATAATAAAACGAATGGCGTTACGCCTCGTCGTTGGCTGGCAGCGTGTAATCCTGAACTCGCGGAGTTAATTACAGAAACCATTGGTGACGGTTGGATCACGGATTTATCGCAATTAAAATTGCTTGAACCGTATGCGGAAGATGCAAAATTCCGTGCAAAATGGCACGCATTAAAACAACACGCCAAACAACGTTTGATTGATTTCAAAAAACATGATCACGCGGACATTGATTTTAATGTGAATGCCATTTTTGACGTGCAAGTGAAACGAATTCACGAATACAAACGTCAATTACTCAACGTGCTGCACGTTATTCATTTATATGACCGAATCAAACGTGGTGACACCGCGAATTGGGTGGATCGTTGCGTGTTAATCGGTGGCAAAGCGGCACCAGGTTATTACATGGCGAAACGAATCATTAAATTGATTAACAACGTCGGTCATGTGATTAACAACGATCCTGATGTTGGTGCTAAATTGAAACTCGTGTTTTTACCAAATTACCGTGTTTCGGCAATGGAAAAAATTTGCCCAGGTGCAGATTTGTCAGAGCAAATTTCAACCGCAGGCAAAGAAGCGTCTGGCACAGGCAACATGAAATTCATGATGAATGGCGCATTGACTATTGGTACGTTAGACGGTGCAAACATTGAAATCCGTGAAGAAGTTGGCGACGATAATTTCTTCTTATTCGGTTTAACTGAAGCCGAAGTGCAAGCTCTCGAAGGCAATTATAATCCACAAGCTTACATCGATGCGGACGAAGATTTACAACGTACGTTGAGATTGCTCGAATGTGGGCATTTTAATCAGTTCGAGCCAGGTATTTTTGACGATATTATCAACTCCATTAAAAGCGGTAATGACCAATGGAAAACGATTGCGGATTTCCGTAGTTTCCTCGATGCACAACGTGAAGTTGAAATCGCGTACCGTGACCAAGATCGTTGGACAAAAATGAGTATTTTGAACACCGCAGCGAGCGGTAAATTCTCAACTGACCGCACGATTACGGACTACAACGACGACATTTGGAAATTAACGCCTGTGCAAATCGACAACAATTTTTAATTATGTTTCATATTGTTCTGTTTGAGCCAGAAATCCCAGCGAACACAGGCAATATCATTCGATTAAGTGCAAATGCAGGAATGCAATTGCACTTAATCAAGCCCCTAGGGTTTGATTTGGATGATAAGAAATTGCGACGTGCGGGCTTGGATTACCATGAATGGGCGACGATTCAATTGCATGAATCGTTGCCCGATTTTTTTTCTAGCGTGCAGCCAAAACGGCTTTTCGCGTTGACTACAAAAGGGAAAACGATTTATTCGGACGCTAAATTTGAAGATGGCGATACGTTTTTATTTGGTTGTGAAACGCGCGGTTTGCCAAAAGAAACGTTGGAAATGATTGGTGAAAACTGTCTTTATTTGCCGATGCAGCCTGAAAGTCGTAGCTTGAATTTGTCGAATACGGTTGCAATTTTATTGTATGAAGCGTGGCGACAAGTTGGATTTAATGGCGCGGTCATAAAATGAATGTGAATGTACTGCGATATTTATTGCTAACGGCGGGACTTTTAACCAGTTCCGTTTTGCAAGCCAAAGCAATCAAGCCGCTTCAATGTGTGGCTTTCAGTCCTTATGTAAATCAACTTACACCAAATTATGGCGCAACCCCAAACGCTGAAATTATCGAAACCTTGCTGGACATGTTAATTAAACAAACGCCGTTTCGTTGCATTATGAGTTACGGTGTTTTGAATGGATTGGAGGCAATTTTCCCCGCTGCTAAAAAACGCGGACTCAAAGTCATTGCGATTTTGTGGATTGATAAAGATAAGCGCGTTAATACCGATTCGATTGCTCACGGTATTGCGTTAGCGCGTCAATATCCCGAAACCATTGTTCGGCTGAGTTGCGGTTCAGAAGTTCGCACGCGGAATAATTTTGCGTTTGACGGCGAAACAGAACGTTGTTTAAACGCTTTGCGTGAAGCCAAAGTGCCGCAGCCGATTGGTGTCATTGATACCTGGTGGGAGTGGTGCAATCGTTCACAACCGTGTCATCAAAACCAATTTAGCGCACAAGTCGATTGGATTGGAATCAACGTGTTTCCGTGGTGGGAAAATCGTCACGCCGATTTATTTCCCTGCGTGAATGCCAATGAAGCCGCGGATTTTCATGTGGCGCGTTGGCAAGAAGTTAAAAAATCGAATCCAACCAAAGAAGTAATTATTACCGAATTTGGTTGGGTTTCTGCGCCCGAAGGCAAAGGACAAATTAACCTTAAAACAAAAAAAGAATGTGGCGTTGCTAGTCGAAAAAATCAACAACTCGTCGTGCAATCGACATTTAAAAAATTAGCGGAAAAGAAAGTTTCTGCTGTAGCATTTGAAGCCTTTTCAGAAAATTGGAAACCTGACGAAGAAGGTGATTTTGGGCGTTTTTGGGGCTTATGCGACAGCACGCCGCCTTACAATTGCCATATTTCACTCAAACCTTAACCATTTATAAAAACTCAACGTGAAATTATTTTTACTTATCCTCAACGCCGCGTGTTTATTGCTTGCGTCACAAATCAGTTATGCGCGTCATGCCGCGATTTTAATTGATGCCGAAAATGGCAATGTTCTGCATGAAGTCGAAGCCGCGCAATCTTGGTTTCCCGCGTCACTCACCAAAATGATGACACTTTATGTGACGTTCGACGCAATCAATAATGGCGAAATTCATTTGCACGAGACGATGTTTGCGTCACATCATGCAGCAAGCCAACCACAGAGCCATTTGGGCTTGCGGCATGGTGAAAAAATTACGGTTGAAGAAGCGATTTTAGCGATTGTCACACGTTCGGCAAATGATGCAACAGTGGTTTTAGCTGAACATTTAGCGGTGACAGAAGCTAATTTTGCGATTCGCATGACAGCGAAGGCGCATTCGATGGGAATGTATAACACTTATTTTGTAAATTCGACGGGTTTACCAAACGATTGGCAAGTCACCACCGCGCATGATATGGCATTGTTAGCCTTAAAACTGTATCGTGATTTTCCAGAGTATTACGGTTATTTCGGCGCACACAGTTTTGTTTTCAAAGGTCACGAATTAAATGGTATTAACAAATTTACGGCAACTTACAACGGTGCCGAAGGTATGAAAACAGGTTTTACCTGCAATTCTGGCTATAATTTAGTGAGTTCAGCGTCTAAAAATGGACGACGTTTAATTGGTGTAATTTTAGGAGGACAAACAAGTAATGAACGTTACAACTTAATGATTAACCAAATGGATCGCGGATTTAATGGCGATTACAATGTAATCACAAACCTTGGCACCATGCCGACAAATTCTGCGGGTTTACCGCCGCACCAATTAGACTGTGCAAGTGGTAGAGCGTCGCATCATGACGAATCTGAAACGCATCACGGACATCATCACCGCACAAATAAAACAAAAGCACATCAAGGGCGACATAAAAAACGCCATTAAGTTTTTCACACGTTGGGATTCTATTCATTATGCCTACAAATTCACTTCCACCACGTTGGAAAAATTATCTTACGCTCTGCAAACCTAATGTGGTCGCAGAAATGTTATTTACGGCTATCGTCGGAATGTTATTGGCTACACCGACTTTGCCGCCGTTAGATTTACTGTTTTACAGCTTAGTCGGTATTGGTTTTGCGTCTGCTTCCGCTGCGGCAATCAATCATTTTATTGACCGTAACGCCGACGCTGAAATGCGTCGAACCGAAAATAGACCGTTGCCACAAGGTACGTTAAGTACCACAGAAGTGCTAAGTTTTGCGGCGATTTTAGGTATCGTGGCGTTGCTGTTGTTGGTGATAAAAGTGAACGTTTTAACGGCGGTACTGACCTTTTTATCGTTATTTGGTTATGCGATTGTTTATACCTGCTATTTAAAACGTGCGTCGCCCCAAAACATTGTGATTGGTGGATTATTTGGTTCAACCCCGCCGTTGCTTGGTTGGTGTGCGATGACAGGCGATGTGCATCCTTACGCTTTGTTGTTGGCGTTAATTATTTTCGTTTGGACACCGCCGCATTTTTGGGCATTAGCGATTGCTCGCCAAGAGGAATATGCAAAAGTAAATATCCCAATGTTGCCCGTCACACACGGCGCAGATTACACACGCTTGCAGATTTTACTTTATACGATTTTGCTATTCATTGTGACGTTGTTGCCTTATTTGACAGGCATGAGCGGGCTTATTTATTTAGGTTCGACGCTGATTTTGAACGTCATCTTCTTGTATTACGTCATTGCGATGATGCGAGCGAAAGATAATAAAACCGCGATGCAGACGTTTTGGTATTCGATTGTTTATATCACGGTGATTTTTGCCGCGTTGTTGCTTGACCATTATTTGAGATTCACGCTATGACTTTTACACACCACGAACACACGCCTGAACCAGAACATCCTTTTGCAGAAATTGTCCGCATTTTAGGGAAAGGCAAAAAAGGTTCACGTCCTTTGACACAAGACGAAGCGTATCACGCCATGAAAATGATTTTGGCGGATGAGGTTTTGCCGATTCAATTAGGCGCATTTTTAATGTTGATGCGGGTGAAAGAAGAAACGGCGGAAGAATTAGCAGGGTTTGCCCAAGCGGGACGCGAATTTTTTCAATTTTCACATGATGTTCACGTTGATTTAGATTGGTCATCTTACGCGGGAAAACGTCGGCATTTACCGTGGTTTTTATTGTCGGCATTATTGCTGGTTGAAAATGGCATTACTGTTTTTATGCACGGTGCAGAAGGGCATTCGCCAGACCGAATTTACACTGAAAATGTGTTGCATCATTTGGGTTTAAAAGCGGCAACCTCGATTGAAGATGCGAAACAACAATTACAAACGCAAAAGTTTAGTTATTTGTCGCTCGCGCATTTTTGCCCGAAGTTAAATGAAATTATTCAACTTCGTCCAATTTTAGGTTTGCGTTCGCCTGTTCATACGTTAGTGCGGTTACTAAATCCATTTGATGCGCCTTACAGCATTCAAGGGATTTTTCACCCCAGTTACCGCGCTGTCCATCAACACGCGGCAATGCTGTTAAATCAACCACACATGGCGGTTTTAAAAGGTGAAGGCGGCGAAACCGAACGTAATCCTGACGTAGAATGTTTGGTGCAAAGTGTTCATAACGGTGAATTAAGTGACGAAAACTGGGACGCATTATTTACACATCGACACGTTAAAGCCGAAAATTTAGACCCGAAACAATTAGCACAGTTGTGGCGCGGCGAAATCGACGATGAATTCGCTCAAATGAGCGTCATTGGCACGGTGGCGGTGGCTTTGAAATTATTAGGCAAAGCAGAAACAAAAGAAGCGGCTCATGAATTCGCCGTCAATTTCTGGGCAAATCGCAATAAACAAAAATTCTCAAACTAAAGAATTATGACAAATTTACAATTGACTGCAGATGGCACACTTAAACATTTTTTAACGCCTGAAGGGTTAAGCGCAGAACTTCTGACGCAAATTCTCGATACGGCGGAAACGTTTATCGATAACACGCAATCACCCCAAAAAATTAAATCG
>CANKON010000052.1 GCA_947484105.1 Methylococcaceae bacterium
AACGCGGTAAAGCCCTGCTTTCGTCGTTACTTTCTACTCTTGTGCAAAAGACCTTGGAACCCATATAGAGCCTTTATCATGATGAATATGGGGATTGGTTGTCCTTACGTGAATCATCTTTAGAGTTCTTGTGTCGTTTTTTTAAACCTACCTGACACCTACCCAGCGTATTTATGAAAATAAAAACTCGATTATTATCACTCATGCTTTCACAAACGTTATTTATTATGCTGATTACGTTAGGTGCGACTTCTTACCTCACTAAAAACGCATTGGAATCTGCCGCAACCGAAAAACTCAGTTTAATGCTCGAAGACAGATTTAATGCTTTAAATCGTTGGTCTGATACGCTTTACGCAGAAATATCTATTCTTGCAACTTCACAGACAACAATTGAGTTATTACAAAATTTAAGCGACGAATTTTCTAAATTAGGCAGTAATTCCCAAACGCTTTTACAACACAATTATCCAGCAAATGGCTCTGAGTATTTAGAAATTAAGCCTGATATATCAATTGCCGCTTACGACAAAATTCAACATCAAGCCACCCAATTTTTAATGCGTCGTCACGATTCTTACGGTTGGGACGATATGTATTTAATTGATGTAAAAGGCAATGTAGTTTTTAGTTTGAAACATGAAGCCGATTTTGCAACCAATTTACGCACAGGTGTTTGGCAAAATTCAGGACTTGCACAAGCCGTTGTACCGTTATTGGATAACGCAGTTTCTGGGCAACTCACTTTTTCAGATTTTAGTAAATATGCACCTAAAAAAATGTTGCCTGCTGGATTTATAGCCATGCCTGTTTTTGATGATGAAAAACATCAATTAGTTGGTGTGGTGGCGATTCAATTGCCGATTGCTCAAATCAATAGTTTGGTGATGGACAAAACGGGAATGGGAGAAACAGGCGAAGTCATTATTGTTGGCAAAGACGGTTGGATGCTCAGTGATTCGCGTTTCAAAAAAGAAAGTACTATTTTAAAACAACAAATTAAAACTCGCCCTTCTGAAACCGTCTTAGCTGGTAAAACAGAAACCATGATTGCATTGGATTATCGCGGCATTGAAATTTTGGCAAGCGTTAAACCTTTTGTGCCTTTTACTAACGAAGTCAATAATGACGTGCGCTGGGGAATTATTGCCAAAATTGAACATTCTGAAATTTTACGCGAATACGAAAACCTGCAAAGAATTTTGCTTGCCGTTGCAAGTATTTTAATTTTTCTAACCGCTGGTTTTAGTATGTTGGGTGGACGTTCAATTTCACTTCCACTTTCATCAATTACCGCCGCGCTTACTCGTTTAGCAAAGGGTGAGCAAACAAACGTTCCAGAATTAGAACGTACTGATGAAATTGGCGAAATTGCCAAAGCGGCTGAAACATTTCACGTCATATCTCAACAAATCGAACATGAACATTGGTTACGCGAAAACGTATCTATTTTGACAAGCACTGTGTCAGCTGAAAGTTCAGTTGAGCAAGCAGCAAATAAAGTTCTACATTTGCTCTGCAATTTATTATCAATTCCCGTAGGAGCAATTTATTTATTCGCGGAAAAAAACGTTTATCGCCGAATCACAACGCATGGATTAGCGCGAAGTAACCAAGCCGAAACAACTTTTGAAACGGGAATTGGCTTGCTTGGGCAATGCGTGAAAAGCAATCAAGCGATTATTTTATCGCCCGTGCCAACAGGACTGACAATTATCAGTACAGGACTTGTAGAATTTTCACCACAAGAGCTAATTATTTATCCCATACCGCATAAAGACGACGTGCTTGCAGTTTTTGAATTAGCGGCGACAACAACACTCAGTACCAAACAACATCAATTTTTAAAAGCGGCATCAGGAGCATTGGGATTGCATTTTGCGAATTTACAAGCTGCTGAACATAACGCAGTTTTACTAATTGAAACCAGCAAACAAGCCGCTGAACTTAGCGCAAGTTCACATTATGCGCGTAGTTTGCTTGAAGCGAGTTTAGATCCGCTCGTTACCATTAGCGTTGACGGTAAAATTATGGATGTAAATGCCGCAACTGAAAATGTCACAGGAATTCAACGTGAACAATTAGTAGGTAGCGATTTTAGTGACTATTTTACTGACCCTGAAAATGCGCGAAAAGGTTACAAACAAGTTTTTGCAAATGGTTTTGTCAGTAATTATGAGCTTGCCATTCGTCATACAAACGGCAAAATTTCAGATGTGGTTTATAACGCGAGTCTTTACTACGATAGCAATGGTGAAATAGCGGGGATTTTCGCTGCTGCGCGTGACATTACGGATAAAAAAATTGCTGAACAAAAAACGCTTGAACAACAAGAACAATTACGAACAAGTTCACTTTATGCCCGTAGTTTAATTGAGGCAAGTCTTGATCCACTAGTCACAATTAGCACAACGGGCAAAATTACAGATGTGAATTCAGCAACTGAAATAGTGACTGGCATTGGGCGTGATAAATTGATTGGCAGTGATTTTTGTGATTATTTCACTGACCCTGAAAGCGCACGAAATTGTTACAAACAAGTCTTCTACGACGAACAAATTAAAGATTATGAATTAGCCATTCGTCATGTTTCAGGAAAAATCACGGATGTGTTATATAACTTGAGTTTGTATTCTGGTTCAAAAGGTGAAGTTGCTGGAATTTTTGCAGCGGCGCGTGACATTACTGAAAAGAAAATTGCTGAACAAAAAATGCAAGAACAGCAAGAGTTATTGCAACAAAGTAACGCTGAATTACAGGCATTTACCGAAGAATTACGCGGGCAATCAGAAGAAATGCGCTCACAAAATGAAGAACTTCGTTCAAGCCAAGAAGAACTTCGCGCTCAACAAGAAGAAACTCTGCTTAAAAATCAATTACTCGAAACGCAAAGCAAACAACTAGAAGAATTGATTGCTGAATTTAAAGCCAAAGCAGAAGAATTGAAACGTTCAAATCAATATAAATCAGAATTTTTGGCAAATATGTCGCATGAATTACGCACGCCATTAAACAGCATTTTGATTTTATCGAAAAGTTTGGCCGAAAATGATGAACATAATTTAAACGACGATCAAGTTGAATCCGCAAGCGTTATCAGCGAAAGCGGCACACAATTGTTAACATTGATTAACGATATTTTAGATTTATCGAAAATTGAAGCGGGAAAATTAGAATTATCAAAAGAAATTTTTCCATTAACCGAAATGATGACTTATTTACGTCGCGTTTTTTTACCGCAATCTGAAAAGAAAAAATTGCAGTTTGAAATCGAAATTGCTCAGGATGTTCCCGAATCAATTTACACCGACAAACAACGTTTAACGCAAATTTTGACAAATTTACTTACAAATGCGATTAAATTCACTGAGTTAGGAACGGTTAAAGTTATTTTTAATAAATTCAATGATAATTTGAGAATTTCTGTTATTGATTCTGGTATTGGAATTCCTGCTGAAAAACTTGATCATATTTTTGGTGCATTTCAACAACTTGATGGTTCAACCAGCCGTAAATATGGTGGATCAGGTTTAGGACTTGCCATTAGTCGTAATTTAGCTAATTTACTTGACGGTGAAATTACTGTTACCAGTCAAATCGGTGTTGGTAGTCAATTTGTGGTTGATTTAAAACATATTTTTTCAAGTATTTCGATAAGAGAAAGCCATCACCGTCACGCTACGCCTGAACCCATTTTAATAATCCCTAAAGATGACATTGCGGTGGGTAAAAATATCTTATTAGTTGAAGATGATTTACGCTTACTTGCTATTTTAGGGCGCATGATTACGGCATTAGGTTTTAGCGTCGTTTCAGCGGATTCTGCCGAAAAAGCGTTGATTGAACTGACTAAACAACCGATTACAGGCGTATTTTTGGATTTAGGTTTGCCAAAAATGAGCGGCATGGAATTGTTAAAACAGATTAAAGAAAATTCTCAACTAGCTCCAACACCTGTCTTTATTATGTCTGGTTCTTCCGATACAGGGCAGGCAAAAACACTCGGCGCGTTAGGATTTTTAAAAAAACCTGTGACACGAGAAACGATTATCGAATCGTTAAAAATTATGGTTCAACATGGTGTTGAGTTGCCGAAAATTGATAATGCAAATACAGCAAAAATTTTGCTCATCGAAGATAGTCCTATTGATAGAAGAAATGTGGTGGATTTATTGAAAGCGGAAGCGGTTGAAATTACCGCTGTTGAAACTGGCAACGAAGCGTTTCAGCTTTTACAAACACAGCATTTTGAAATGGTGATTTTAGATTTGAAATTACCTGATATGAGCGGTTTTGAATGGATTGAAAAAGCGAAACAGTTTTTAAACCCGCCGCGTGTCATTGTTTATTCGGCGCGTGAATTAACTGAAAATGAAGTGTTTGAATTAAAAGGCGTGACAGAAAGTATTGTGACTAAAAACGCACTTAATTCACGTTTGCGCGAAGAAGTTATGTATTTGTTAAATAATACCAATTCTGTTGTTATTGACCATTCGGTGTCAAACGTGTTGATGGGGAAGAAAATTTTGCTTGTTGATGATGATGCACGAAATTTATTTGCATTGACCAAAGTATTAAAAGCCAAAGGTTTTGGCATTGAAGTCGCGCCAGATGCGCTAAAAGCCTTAGAACTTTTGGCAGAAAAGCCGTTTGATGTTTTATTAACCGATATTATGATGCCAGACATTGATGGTTACGAATTGATTCGTCGTGTGCGTGCGCTCGGTTATGATAAATTACCGATTGTTGCCATTACCGCAAAAGCCATGAAAGGCGATGATTCACTTTGTTTAGAAGCGGGTGCGAATGGCTACTTGTCAAAACCTGTTGATGTTTCAGCGTTGATTGAAATGATGAACACGCTCTTATGACCGCACTCATAAAATGGAAAAATCATCGCATTGAAGATGTCGAAGTGAATTTATTACTACACGCTTTGAACGAACGTTATGGCTATGATTTTACAGGCTATGCGCGTGCATCTTTGAAGCGGCGTTTGCTTGATTTAATGTCGTATTTTGAACTCGAACATCTAACGCAACTTATTCCAATAATGCTTTACGATGAAGCGGTTGCACAGACGCTAATTAACAGTATTTCCGTACCAACATCAGAATTTTTCCGTGACCCATTTGTGTGGGCGCATTTGCGTAAAAATGTTATTCCGTTACTCGCAAGTTTTCCTCGCATTAACATTTGGCAAGCGGGTTGTGGATTTGGGCAAGAGGCTTACAGCTTGTCAATTTTGTTGCATGAAGCAGGACTGGCAAGACGCAGCCATATTTTTTGCACTGACATCAACCCAGAATTTTTAAATGAAGCTAAAAAAGGCAGTTGGGCGACAAAAAATTTGAATTTTTGGCAAAAAAATTATGAAAAATCAGGAGGTACAGGAGAATTTTCTGATTTTTTTACAGAACAAAAAAATTGCATTGATATTCGCGCCATTTACAAGCAAAACGTCGAATTTTTGCAGCACAATTTAGTCAATGATGATGTTTTCAAAGAAGTGCAATTTGTGGTATGCCGTAACGTATTATTGTATTTTGGCGAAGAATTGCAAAATCATGTTGTGAATTTATTTACGCGAAGTTTAGAACGAGGCGGATATTTATTACTGGGTTGCGGTGAAAATATCTTAGATTTGCAACAGCAACATCCGCATTTAGAATTACTCGACTATTCACTGCAACTTTATCGTAAAACAATGGGCATCACTTCTCATGTATAAAATGTTAGTTATCGGTTTATCTGCAGGTGGAATGCCGCTTGTAAAGCAATTATTAACACATCTACCTAAAGATTATTCTTTACCGATTGTTGTCGTTGCACATTTACCTCAAGATTATCAAAGTAATTTTGATAAAGTCCTTGATTGTGTAACAAATCTGCCTGTAAGCATTGTGCATGATAAAGAACCGATTATTCACGGTCATGTTTATATCGCGCCATCAGGTTATCACCTTCTGATTGAGAAAAATCATCATTTCGCGCTCTCGGGCGACAATCCTGTAAAATCCGTACGCCCAAGCATTGACGTATTATTTTCCAGTGCGGCGGAAGTGTTTGAAAATGATTTAATTGCGGTGATTTTAAGTGGTGCAAATTCAGATGGTGCTGATGGAATGGCACTTGTTAAAAAATTAGGCGGTTTGTGCATTGTGCTAAATCCCGCTGAAACAGAATTTAATACCATGCCAAATGCGGTAATTAAGGCAGTGAATGTCGATTATATTGTCAGTATTGAAGATATTATTAGTTTATTAGTATGCGTGGATGAAAAACAATGATGGAAAAAGCTAAAATCTTGATTGTTGATGACAATCCAAATAATCGCCTCGCCATTCGCACCATTTTAAAAGGTGTCG
Organism: Methylococcaceae bacterium; assembly: GCA_947484105.1. Classification (GTDB taxonomy): domain Bacteria; phylum Pseudomonadota; class Gammaproteobacteria; order Methylococcales; family Methylomonadaceae; genus UBA10906. Next base: position 6,369 of record CANKON010000052.1, read on the forward strand.
ATGCAGAATTACATGAAGCCGATAATGGTTTTGACGCGCTATCAATGACGCTAGAATTCGATTACGCCTTAATTTTGCTTGATATTCAAATGCCTGAAATGGACGGCTACGAAGTTTGCGAACAATTGCGAGCCGATGAGCGCACAAGCGAAGTTCCTGTTATCTTTCTGACAGCTGCATTTAAAGAAAATACTGACAAAATGCACGGTTATAAAGCAGGCGCAACGGATTACTTAACAAAACCAATCGACGACCACATTTTAAAAGCCAAAGTTCACGTTTTTTTGCGAATTTATCAGCAACATCAACAATTACAAGAAAATAATCAACAATTACAAGAAAATAACGCCGCGTTACAACTTGCCGCTTCCGTATTTGAATCACAACAAGGCATGATTATTACAGATACAACAAACAAAATTTTGCGGGTGAATAAAGCATTCAGTGAAATTACACTTTACAGTCAAGATGAAATGATTGGGCAAAATCCGAGCATTCTTCAATCAGGACGGCAAGATAAAGATTTTTACCGTTCAATGTGGCAAAGCATCACCGAAACAGGCACATGGAATGGCGAAGTCTGGAATCGTCGCAAAAATGGTGAAGTTTATCCAGAATGGTTAAATGTAACATCGGTTAAAACAAATGGCGTGTTAAGTCATTACATTGGCACGATGAGCGACATTACAGAATATAAAACAGCAGAAGAACAAATTCATAAACTCGCGTTTTACGACCAGCTAACAGGTTTGCCAAATCGGCGTTTATTGTTAGAAAGAGTTCAGCACGCAATTGAGCGTAGTATGCGCGACGAGGAATTGATGGCTTTATTCATGCTGGATTTAGACCATTTCAAACCTATAAATGACAATTTAGGACATTTAGCGGGCGATCAACTTTTACAACAAGTCGCTAAACGGTTAACAGAACGATTACGCAATTCCGACATGGTGGCGCGTTTGGGTGGCGATGAATTTACGGTTTTATTAGAAAATATCAACTCTGTTGACAACGCGGCGGAAATTGCACAAGAAATTATTGGCAGTTTAATTCAGCCTTTTTATCTGAGTATCGAAAATAAAATAGAAGACAAAGAAGTCCATATTGGCGTGAGTATCGGCATTAGTATTTTTGATAGACGTTATTACGAATCTAATCAGGCACAAGTAATGACACCACAATTATTACTCGATAACGCCGATGTCGCGATGTACAAAGCGAAAGATAATGGGCGGAACTGTTTTACTTATTTTTCAGAAGAATTAACCATTGCTGCCCGCAAACACATTGAATTGGAAGCCGCTATGCGCGGTATTATCGAGCGTGAAGAATTACGCATTCATTATCAAGCCCAAGTTGATATTGCGACGGGGAAAATTGTCGGTGCAGAAGCTCTTATTCGTTGGAAAAATGTTGTTGAAGGGTTTTCGACACCTTGGCATTTCATCAAATTTGCCGAAGAAACAGGATTTATCGGTGTCATTGGTGAATGGATTTTGAATGAAACGTGTCGTCAAGGAAAACAATGGATAGATGCAGGATTTCCAGCATTAAAGTTGGCTGTTAATGTATCACCACATCAATTTTGTCATAACGATATGGTGAGTTTGGTGACAAATGTACTTGAAAAAACAAAGTTTCCCGCGCAATTTTTAGAGCTTGAATTAACCGAATCGGGCTTAATGGAAAACCGCGAAAAAGCCCGCCTAACGTTAGAAAATTTACGACAACTTGGTGTAAAAATTTCGATTGACGATTTTGGGACTGGTTATTCGTCGTTAGCCTATTTAAAGTATTTCCCAATTAGCACATTGAAAATAGATAAAAGTTTTATAGACGAAATTCCTTACAAACGCGATGATATGGCAATTACAGAAACGATTATTTCAATGGGACACACGCTAGGATTTGAAGTGCTTGCAGAAGGCGTTGAAACTTTGCAACAGCTTGAGTTTTTACGCGAAAAAGGTTGTGATAAGTACCAAGGATATTTGAAAAGTAAGCCATTACTAGCCGCTGAATTTGAGCTGCT
>CANKON010000053.1 GCA_947484105.1 Methylococcaceae bacterium
AATATGTTAATAACGTTGTAATGCTGTCCAATTGATTAACATCATTCGTTTGATAAATAATTGGCGCAGTTGCTTCACCTGTTTGAGAACTTTCTGGTATCGTTGGGGAATCAACTGTGTCGTCAGATGGAAATAAATCCTTTGCGTTAATGATGCCATCCGAAAATTGTAAATACTCAACTCCTATTAACGTATCTTCACCATCATTGATAACGCCTTTTTTTGCAATGCCGATAAAACTCACTGTAATTTGTGATTCACCATTTTCATTTATTTCTGCGTTGATTTCGTATTGGTCTTTAGCATTACTAAATATCGCCGTATCATTACCCTCACCACCAATTAACGTGTCATCACCTAAACTACCGCTAAATGTATCGTTTCCGATGTCGCCTGATATTTCATTATCTAATTTGTTACCCATGCCTTTAACATCTTCTGAAATTGCAAAAATTAAATTTTCAATATTCTTAGGCAAAGTGTAAGAAAGCAACGTTGTTTCAACAGTATCATAACCGCCGATTTCTATATTTGCGTTTGTTTCAGTGACAACATCTTTTGCATTATCCACATAATAATAATCGTCACCATTTCCGCCAAACATTGTGTCACGCCCAACGTCACCATCTAACGTATCGTTACCTGCTAATCCGTTTAACTTATCATTGCCTTCAAATCCGTACAGCTCATCATCGCCGACAGTTCCTTTAATGGTTAGATTTTTTATTTTAAGTGCCATTATTTTCTCGTGAATAGCGTTAACGAATTTTAAAACTTAATAGCCCGCTGAACTGAGTTCTAATTCTTCCATCGTCGAATCAATGCGTTGAACCGATGTAGACACAGAACCATCATCATATAAATCAATAATTCGATAACCTGGCGGCATCCTATCCATACAAAAATCTACGCTGTTTAACGCAAATTGAAAACACGTCGAAGGCGTTCCAAACACCGCAATATCACCGATTTTTTCATCCATTTCTTGATGAATATGTCCATTTACAATGACGCGCACGTTGGAATAACGCGCCACTATTTTTAAGAATTCTTCACTATTTTCAATTTGCATCGTATCAAGCCATGCGCTATGTGTCGGCAAACAATTGTGATGAAACGCAATCACGGTAAATAAATCGCTTTTTTCTTGCAAGCTGCTTTCCAAAAAATCTAATTCACTTTGCGCTAAACGTCCTTTTTCACTGCCGATAATTTGACTGTTGAGCGTAATAATTTGCCATTTTTCAAAACACGTTTGCTTGTGACAATTGATTTGTGACGTATTAAAAATACGCTGCATCAACGCATAATCGTCGTGATTGCCTGCTAAACAACGTGTTGCTATTTTGTAGGATTCAACCTTTTGCAAAATTCGTTGATAACTGGCTTCACAAGGCAATTGTGCTAAATCGCCCGTCAAAAGCAGTAAATCATATTTCTTTCGTTGCTCAAAAGCATGTGCCAAAACCGCATAAAAATAACGCTCCGTTTGAACCCCTAATAATTTATCTTCGGGCGTAGGCAAAACGTGTAAGTCGGTGATTTGTAACAACGATAAGCAAGGTTCATTCATCCGTAATTACTCGATAATTTTGAAAAGGATTTTAGAATTTCGTTTTGGATTATAAAGAGCTTTAAGAAAATCGGGTAGATTGTCAAAATCACCAGGTTGAAAACCACGTTCAATAAACCACTGCACGGTTTGAGTTGATAACACAAAAACGGTTTTCACGTTGTGTTGCTTGGCTTGACATAACGCTGTTGAAAATAAGCGTTGTCCGCGTGCGCCACCACGATAGTCTGAATGTACGGCAAGACACGCCAACACCGCACAGTCTTGGGCTTCATCAATATGTAACGCGGTGCAACCAATAATTAACCCATCCCGTTCAAGCACAATATAATCATCAATTTCCATTTCGATTTTTTCGCGTGACCGATTTGCCAAAATGCCTTGTTGTTCGAGTGGTTTTATCAACTCTAAAATGCCGCCAATATCATTTAACGTCGCCGCGCGGCAAATTTCATAAGGTTTTGAACTGACCAAAGTTCCAACGCCGTCGCGCGTGAAAAGTTCTTGCAACAAAGCCCCATCAATGTGTCGATTGATTAAATGCACACGCGCAATGCCCGCCGCGCAACTTTCAATCGCCGCTTGCAATGGAAAATTTAGAAATGGATTTTGTTTTAATTCTTCTATCGTGAGTTGCGCGATTAAATCACCCTTTTTATCCACACAACTTTCTTCGGTTAAGAAAATTAATTTTTCTGCATTCAAGGCAATGGCAACTGCCGTTGCCACTTGTTCTGCGGATAAATTAAACACGTCACCGCTCGGTGAATAACCAATCGGTGAAATTAACACCACATTATTTTGTTCGAGTTGCGTTTGAATTGCGTCATGATTGATGCGCCGAACCGCGCCTGTGTTCGTGTAATCCACGCCATCAATCACACCAATCGGTTTCGCAACAATAAAATTTCCCGAAACGACTTTGAGTTCAGAATTTGCCATCGGTGAATTCGCTAATCCCATCGAAAGTAACGCTTCAATTTCAACTCGCACCAACCCCGCCGCTTCTTTCACGCATTGCAACGCCACATCATCGGTAATTCGCAAACGATTATGAAAATAGGCGGAATGATTGAGTTTTTGCAAACAAATATCAATTTGTGCGCGAATTCCGTGAACCAAAACCAGACGAATTCCCAAACTATTAAGTAAGGCAAAATCGTGAATCAAATTTTGAAATGAATCATCTTGTAACGCTTCGCCGCCAAAATTGATGACGAACGTTTTATTTCGATGCGCTTGAATGTAAGGCGATGAACCACGAAACCATTGAACAAACGTGTTTTGAGATGGCGAAAGGATCATTTGTACGGTTGGCAATTTGAAAATACAAACAACATTTCTAGCGCGATTTGCTCACAGCGTTCGAGATATTTTTCTGCTTGCAACGGTGTATCGTCAAAGGCTTTTGGATCGTCGTAACAAATTCCGAAACGTTTATCTGCGCCCAGAATTAACGGGCAATTTTGTTCAGCATCCGCACAAGTCATAATCGCGGCAAAGTTGTCAGTTGGATTTACTGCATCATCGAAACGTTTTGAAAAACAACGAATAGTTTGATTTTCAGTAAAACGTAGATTGAAAATTGGATTTTTGTTATCAACGTCACTACTAATTTCAAAATCCAGCGAAATCAATGCAGCAATCGCGTTTTTATTAAAACGAGTGGTTTCCGTACCACCTGAAAATGTTGAAACGTTTTGAATTCCAAAAAACGTCGCGGCAACTGACGCCCAAATTTGTCCAAAATGACTGCGCCGCGAATTGTGTGTGCAAACAAACAGCAAGTTAATCGATTTTTGTGTATCGATTTGCACCTGAATGTAATCGCTCAACGGTTTTAAAATAGTTTTACGTTCAGGTGAAATTTTGTCGAATTCGCCGCTTAATTTTTCACAGTAATTTTGGATTTTAATAAACATCGCCACCTTCTTATCTCAGAATCGTCCCAATCCGTGAAAAATCAACGCCTTTGTATTGCCAATCCCAACTCATCCAAATGAAAAACGCTTTACCGACTAAATTTTCTTCAGGAACTGTTCCCCAATAACGGCTATCGTTACTGTTATCGCGGTTATCGCCCATCATAAAATACTGTCCTTCAGGGACGGTGTAAGTAAATTCAACGCTCGCCACCCCATCACGATTCAAAATTTGATGTTCAACACCCGTCAAATTTTCTAAAAAATTCGTTGCCCCCGTCATTTCTTCGCCTTGTCCTACGCCTTGAAACTCGCCCAATGCCGTTTCTGGAATAGGCTGACCATTGACAGTTAAGCGTTTATTGACGTAAGAAATTTTGTCGTGTGGTAAACCAATCAAACGTTTGATGTAATCGACTTCGGGATTTTTTGGATAACGAAACACCACAATATCGCCACGATGGGGTTGGTTTAACTCGATGATTTTTTTGTTAATGACAGGAAGGCGAATCCCGTAAGTAAATTTATTCACCAAAATAAAATCGCCCACGAGCAACGTCGGCATCATCGACGCAGACGGAATCCGAAATGGCTCGGCAATAAATGAACGTAACAAAAATACAATCAATACGACGGGAAAAAATGAATGCGCGTACTCGACTAATATCGGTTCTTTTTCAATGTCATACGGCACATTTTGGCGTTTCAAAAACCACGCATAACTGCCCCAAATTACGCCCGTTACGACTGTCGCCACAAATAAAAAAAATGAAAAATCGAAATCCATTTAGGTCACCATTACTCTTTGTTTAATTTCAAAACAGCTAAAAACGCTTCTTGCGGAATTTCAACGTTTCCGACTTGTTTCATACGTTTTTTACCTGCTTTTTGTTTTTCGAGCAGTTTTTTCTTGCGTGAAATATCGCCACCGTAACATTTTGCGAGAACGTTTTTACTCATTGCTTTCACGGTCGAGCGGGCAATAATTTTCGAGCCAATCGCCGCTTGAATTGCAATTTCAAACATTTGGCGCGGAATCAATTCTTTCATTTTATCGACTAATTCGTGACCGCGACGTTGACTCACATCTTTATGAACAATCATTGACAAGGCATCGACTTTTTCGCCGTTAATCAATATATCCAATTTAATTAACGCGGCTTCTTGGAAACGTAAAAATTCATAATCAAACGACGCAAACCCACGGCTGACCGATTTCAAACGGTCAAAAAAGTCGAGCACGACTTCGTTAAGCGGCATTTCATAATGCAACGAAACTTGTCGCCCGACGTACAACATATCTTTTTGTACGCCTCGTTTTTCGATGCAAAGCGTAATGACCGCGCCAACGTAGGCTTCGGGAACAAGAATGTTGGCGCGAATAATTGGTTCACGAATTTCTTTCACAATCCCGCTGTCAGGTAATTTTGCAGGATTATCGACCATTAAGACATCACCCGTTTGGGTAATCACTTCATAAATTACGGTTGGCGCGGTGGTAATTAAATCTACGTCATATTCGCGTTCAAGGCGTTCTTGCACAATTTCCATGTGCAACATGCCCAAAAATCCGCAACGAAAACCAAAACCTAACGCTTGCGACGTTTCAGGCTCAAATTGCAACGCCGCATCGTTCAAATTCAATTTTTGCAACGCTTCGCGCAATCCTTCGTAATCGTCTGAACTGACAGGATAAAGTCCCGCAAAAACGCGCGGTTGAACTTTTTGAAAACCTGTTAATTGTTCGGTTGATGGATTATCAGTGCCTGTCACCGTATCGCCGACGGGCGCACCGAAAATGTCTTTAATCCCTGCGACTAAAAATCCTACTTCGCCTGTGTTTAAGAATTCTTTTTCCACTCGTTTTGGCGTGAAAATGCCGACTTTTTCAGCCAAAAACGATTTGCCCGTGGACATGATGGTGATTTTTTGTTTTCGTTTGATGCTGCCGTTCATGATGCGAACCAACGAAACAACACCCAAATAACTGTCAAACCACGAATCAATAATTAACGCTTGCAAAGGCGCGTCAGGGTCGCCAACAGGGCAGGGGACTTTTAAAACAAGTTGTTCTAAAACGTCTAAAACGCCTAATCCTGTTTTTGCGCTAATCATCAACGCTTCGTCAGCAGGAATGCCGATGACTTCTTCGATTTCGGTGATAACACGCTCTGGTTCTGCCGAAGGTAAATCGATTTTGTTCAAAACAGGGACAACTTCTAAACCTTGTTCGATTGCGGTGTAACAATTTGCCACACTTTGTGCTTCAACGCCTTGCGCCGCATCGACGACTAATAATGCGCCTTCACACGCCGCTAATGAACGTGAAACTTCATACGAAAAATCAACGTGTCCTGGTGTGTCAATAAAATTGAGTTGATACGTTTCGCCATCAGCGGCTTTGAAATCAAGCGTGACGCTTTGCGCTTTAATCGTAATGCCGCGCTCTTTTTCAATATCCATTGAATCTAAAACTTGCGCCGACATTTCACGCGCCGTTAAACCGCCACACATTTGAATGAATCGGTCGGCAAGCGTTGATTTGCCATGATCGATGTGAGCAATAATCGAAAAATTTCTAATGTGTTTTATATCCACGAGTTTCTTTTTTGAAAGTTAAGGGTAAAAAAATCGGACTGGCTGCAATGCGGCAAGTCCGTACTGTGTTTGTTTGTGCCATTCTATCAAAGTCAGTTCATACGCGGATGATTTTTGATAAATCGATTCCGAACCGTTTTACGTTGTCAGCTTATGTGCAAGATTTACAATTGCCAATCCTGTAACATTCTCTCAAATGCAAATACCCGTTCAATCATTAAAACTCTTCATGCAACCCAAATTTATCCATCTTCGCGTCCACACCGAATATTCACTCATCGACGGTTTGGTTAAAATCAAACCGTTAGTTAAAAAATTAGCCGAATTACAAATGCCAGGAGTGGCAATTACCGACCATGTTAATTTGTTTGGTTTGGTAAAAATGTACAAAACCGCCACGTCGCAAGGCATTAAACCGATTGCAGGCGCGGATGTTTTAATTTTCAATTCTGATGAACCCGATAGTCCATACCGTTTAACGCTACTCGCACAAAATCACAAAGGTTATGTGACGCTGACTGAACTCGTGTCGAAAGCGTATCAAAAAGGGCAGTCTAAGGATGGCGTGCCGATGATTCGCCGTGAATGGATTGAAAAAAATCATGAGGGTTTAATTGTTTTATCGGGCGCAATGCAAGGCGACATTGGTCGCGCGTTAGTGGCGGATAAAAAAGACGACGCGCTGCATTTTGCGATGTATTGGCAAAATTTATTTCCCAATCGGTTTTATTTGGAATTACAACGTGTCGGCAAACCGAACGAAGAAAGCTACATTGCCGCCGCAATTGATTTAGCGTTTGCTTTGAATTTACCCGTTGTGGCAACAAACGATGTGCGTTTTATCAAACAAAGCGAATTTGCAGCGCATGAAGTTCGCGTTTGCATCAATCAAGGGCGCGTTTTAGAGGATGTGCGTCGCCCAAAAGATTATACAGACCAACAGTATCTGCGTAGCCAAGAAGAAATGGCGGCGTTATTTGCAGATGTTCCAGAAGCGTTAGAAAACAGTGTTGAAATTGCTAAACGTTGCAGTTTAACGCTGGTATTGGGTAAAAATTATTTACCTGATTTCCCAACGCCTGACGGCATGACGATTAACGATTTGATTATCGCTGAATCTGAAAAAGGCTTGCTTGAACGTCTAAAACATCATCAAGTTCCTGACGAAGCGGCGTATCACGAACGTTTAAAAATTGAACTCGATGTGATTACACAGATGGGTTTTTCGGGTTATTTCATGATTGTTGCCGACTTTATTCAATGGGCAAAAAATCACGGTATTCCCGTTGGACCAGGGCGGGGTTCTGGTGCAGGTTCGCTGGTTGCGTATGTTTTGAAAATTACCGATTTAGACCCGATTGAATTTGAATTGCTATTTGAGCGATTTTTGAATCCTGAACGGGTATCGATGCCTGACTTTGACATTGATTTTTGTATGGATAGGCGCGACGAAGTCATTGATTACGTTGCGGATCATTACGGTCGCGACCAAGTTTCTCAAATTATTACTTACGGTTCGATGGCGGCAAAAGCTGTGATTCGTGACGTGGGGCGAGTTTTGAGTTTGGGTTATGGTTTTGTAGATAGATTGGCAAAAATGATTCCAACTGAAGTAGGAATTACGCTCTCAGACGCGCTCAAAAACAGTCCCGATATGCAACAAGCCTACAACAACGAAGAAGATGTCAAAACGTTGATTGATATGGCGTTAATTTTGGAAGGTACGGCACGAAATGCGGGGAAACATGCGGGCGGAGTAGTGATTGCACCAACAAAATTAACCGATTTTTCGCCGCTTTATTGCGATGTTGAAGGCAATAATTTAGTGACGCAATACGATAAAAGCGACGTGGAATCGGTCGGGCTGGTGAAGTTCGACTTTTTAGGTTTGCGGACTCTGACGATTATCGATTGGGCATTGCAAACCATTGACGCACAAAATGCAAAAAAAGGCTTGCCACCTGTCGATATTTCTCAAATTCCGCGTGATGATTTTGCCTCGTATGATTTACTCAAAAAAGGGCTGACAACCGCCGTTTTTCAGCTCGAATCGCGTGGGATGAAAGAGTTAATCAAAAAACTATTGCCTGACTGTTTCAACGATATCATTGCGTTAGTGGCGTTATTTCGCCCTGGTCCGTTGGAATCGGGAATGGTCGATGATTACGTCAATGTCAAACATAAACGCAAACCTGCCGAATACGCGCATCCAATTCTTGAACCGATTTTAGAACCCACGAACGGCGTTATTTTGTATCAAGAACAAGTCA
>CANKON010000054.1 GCA_947484105.1 Methylococcaceae bacterium
CTTTAAGGCGTTGGTGCATAGATAAAAGTATTCTAAATCAAATGGTTGTATTTTTTATACACATCAAAAATCAGTAAAAAGCATTGATTTTGCCACCAAATTAATATGTTTTAAAATTCAACATATTGATTTTAATTAAGTTTATTTATGCACCAACGCCCATTTAATTCCCTGTTCAAAAACCAAAATCGCCTATTTAAAAAATAATTATTTGCCACTTTATGGGCAACATTTTATTGAGGAATTGGTTTTAGCGGCAGGAGAAATACGGTTTTAAACTGAGACAATTAACGCTTTAACCGCCGCGTCTGTATCAAAAAATACCTGCCCGTTTAGTTGATTGAAGAGATGGCTTTTTTCTAGTTTTACCCACACAAAATGTTTTACTTCAGCGAGATTAAAACTAATTTCCGCTGCTTTTAAATTCAAATTCAATTGTTCCAATGCTTGCAACGCCGTCATATCAATATCGCTGACCGAGGCAAACGCAATGACAACGTGTTTAACTTTCGGGGCATTTTTTAATTCTGCTGCGATAAACTCGTCAATAAAATTGATGTTAGCAAAGGTAATACTTTCATCAATGCGTAGCAGTAGCAAGCTGTCCCACGTTTCTAAATAATCAATACAATGGTTTTTGATGTTGCGGTAATACGGCGTATTTGGAATGCGCCCTAATACCGCAATATGTGGATGACTGGTTTTACGCAGCAAACTGATAAATGTTAAAAAAATGCCCAGCGTAATGCCTTCTTCCAGTCCTAAAACCAGTACGCCAATTAACGTCATTGCCTCGGCAATACCATCGCCTTTATCGTAATGCCAAGAGTGGAAAATGCTTTTGATTTTTACCAACGGCACAACCGCCACCAAAATAATCACAGCTAACGCGGCTTTGGGAATGTGTTGAAACCAGCTGCTAAAAAATACGACTGAAATCGCCAACAATATCGCCGCAATAATCATAGATACTTGCGTGCGTGCGCCCGCTGTGGTGTTCACTAGCGTTTGACTAAAACCACCACCAACCGCCATTCCACCTGACATTGCAGCGGCAAAATTAGACAGCCCCAATGCGAGCAATTCTTGATTAGGGTCAATTTTTTCACCGCGTGCCGCCGCCGTAACTTTTGCAATCGCAATACTTCCAACGTAAGCAATCAAGGCAATAAAAGTGGCTGACGAGAGCAATACTTTCCACTTCACGAGGTCGAAAAAATTAACGCTTATATTTGGTAAACCTGCAGGAATTTCACCAATAACAGCGATGTTTAGTGGCGCGTGTGTCACCACCGTGGTCGTTAAAACAACAGCGGCAATCACACCACATTTCGTCATGGCATTCGCGAATGTCACAGAGATGCCGACTTTTTTTAAGAGTGCAGAAAGTGGCTGATTGAAAAATAACAAAATGACCCACGTCGCCAAACTCGTGAACAAGGTTTCTAAATTCACGTTTTGAAAATACATTTCATAACAATTTATATCGATGCCGCAAACAGGTGATGTTAAACCTAATGTTTGCGGTAATTGACTGCCAATAATCAGCAATGCCGCGCCACTTGTGAATCCTGTGAGAACGGGATGACTGATAAAATTTACCAGCCCACCCATTCGACACATCGCCATCAACAGCATAATCGCGCCACTTTCAGCTGACAAAATCACCGCGCTTTGTAGTGGATTTCCAAGCTCGCTAACGGCTGGCAGATGTAACGCACTCGCAATCATAATTGCCGCAATCGAAATAGGACCAACAGAAAGCGTGAAACTAGTTCCCAAAATAGCGTAAACCAATTTTGGCAAAATGCTGGCGTATAAACCAAATTGGGCGGGTAATCCTGCCAGTAACGCATAAGCGATTCCCTGCGGCACAAGCAAAATCGCCGTAATAATTCCAGCGAATAAGTCACCATTGAAATCAGCACGGCGGTAGGTTTTTAACCAAGTAAAAATGGGGAGAAACCGCATTATTTAATTTTCATCCCCATTTTTGTGTGGAATACCGAACTAAATAATTGGGGTGAACAAAGTGTGTGAGGTTGTGTCATAGTCGATTTTTCATAAGGTTCATTCTGTTTTGCCATGGCGATGAAATTCTATCTTATTGCGTCGAGCTCCATCATACCGCGCTTTTTGAACCATTCAATTTTTACCTTGAGCCTATTTCATGTTTCAATGAAACAAAGATGGCGTTTCGGTGAAACGTTTTATGAAACAGAAGGCAACCATGCAATTCAACAACATTCAAAATTTTCACGGTTTAATCAGCCGTTCGCCCACGATGCGTGACGTGTTTCAGATTATTCAAAATGCGGCTGAAACCGAAGCGACCGTTTTGGTGCGTGGTGAAAGTGGTTCAGGAAAAGAACTGGTGGCGCGAGCGATTCATGACTTGAGCGGACGACGTGACGCACCATTTTTAGCCGTAAATTGCGCGGCATTGTCGGCAAATTTGCTTGAAAGCGAATTATTTGGTCACGTTCGAGGCGCATTCACTGGCGCAATCAAAGATCATAAAGGCTTATTTCAACGCGCTCACGGAGGCACGTTATTTTTAGACGAAATTGCCGAATTACCGTTGGAATTACAGGCAAAATTGTTGCGCGTGATTCAAGAACGTAACTTTTTACCCGTTGGCGGCGTGCTGTCAATGCCTGTCAATGTACGGTTGGTTGCCGCGACGCATCGTGCGTTGCGTGAAGAAGTGAAAAATGGGCGATTCCGAGAAGATTTGATGTATCGCTTGCGTGTGGTACCGATTTATTTACCTCCGTTACGAGATCGCCGCGAAGATATTAGCGTGTTGGCGTGGCATTTTATTGCACAACATAACGCCCAAAATCGCCGCAAAATTGAAGAAATTGAACCTGAAGCGATGCGTTTATTACTTGATTATTCGTGGCACGGCAACATTCGAGAACTCCAAAATGTGGTGGAATATGCGTTTGCGGTGGGACGAGGAACCATTTTAAAGAGTAGCGAATTACCGCCAGAATTTCGTGAAACATCCGTGCCAATGCTCCAAAATAAACCCCTTCCCATTGAAGATGAAAAAAGCGCAATCCAACAGGCGTTGAACGAAACTAAAAATGTGAATGCTGCCGCTCAAAGTTTAGGAATGAGTCGCGCCACCTTTTGGCGTAAACGAAAGTTGTACGCGATTTAACTGTCCATAATTTGGGTGTTGGTACATAAATAAACTTAATTAAAATCAATATGTTGAATTTTAAAACATATTGATTTGGTGGCAAAATCAATGCTTTTTACCTATTTTTGATGTGTATAAAAAATACAACCATTTGATTTAGAATACTTTTATTTATGCACCAACGCCCCTGTAAAGAATTAAAAAAATAGAAGGAAAAAATTATATGAAAATAACAGTTGTTGGTACAGGTTACGTCGGTTTAGTGACAGGCGCGTGCCTTGCGGAAGTCGGTAACGACGTACTTTGCCTTGACCTCGATATTTCTAAAATCGAAATTTTAAAAAATGGTGGCATTCCCATTCACGAACCTGGACTTTTAGAAATGGTTCATCGCAACGTCGAAGCAGGACGATTGCATTTCACCACGTCAATTGAAGAAAGTGTCGCGTTTGGACAAGTTCAATTTATTGCAGTTGGAACGCCACCGGATGAAGACGGTTCGGCAGATTTAAAATATGTCACTGCCGCCGCTCGAAATATCGGCAAACACATGACTGAATACAAAGTCATCGTGGATAAAAGCACCGTTCCTGTTGGCACGGCAGATAAAGTCAAAGATGCACTTTGCGAAGAATTAACACAGCGGCGGGCTGAAATTCCTTTCGCTGTCGTTTCAAATCCCGAATTTTTAAAAGAAGGTGCGGCAGTCGAAGATTTTATGCGTCCAGACCGTATTGTAATTGGCGCAGACGATGAACAAGCGATTGCCTTGATGCGTGAAATTTATGCGTCATTTACGCGAAATCATGAACGTTTGGTTGTGATGGATATTCGCAGTGCAGAACTTACGAAATATGCGGCAAATTGTATGTTAGCGACCCGCATTTCCTTTATGAATGAACTGGCGAATTTAGCTGAGAAATTGGGGGCGAATATCGAGCAAGTTCGATTAGGCATCGGTTCAGACCCGCGAATTGGTTACGATTTTCTTTATTCAGGCTGTGGTTATGGCGGTTCGTGTTTCCCAAAAGATGTGCAAGCGTTAATTCGCACTGCAAATGAAATTGGTCAACCGCTTCACGTTTTAAATGCTGTCGAAGAAGCCAATGAAATACAAAAAAGGGTTTTATTGGAAAAAATTAAAACGCGATTTGGCGATGATTTAACAGGCAAACAATTTGCGTTATGGGGATTGGCATTTAAACCCAATACTGACGATATGCGTGCTGCATCAAGTCGCGTGATTATTAAAGGTTTGTTTGAAATGGGCGCAACCATTGTGGCTTATGACCCTGTTGCAATGATGGAATCTAAACGCATTTTTGGTGACGATTCACGGTTGATTTATGCGAAAACGCCAATGAATGCACTGAACAATTCGGATGCGTTAATTATCGTGACAGAATGGAAAGAATTTCGTGCGCCCGATTTTTATCAGATTAAAGACAGTTTAAAAAATCCAGTCATTTTTGACGGACGAAATATGTACGACCCCGCGCGATTAAAAGCCAAAGGTTTTGAGTATTTTTCAATTGGGAGGGCGTTATGATTTTAGTCACAGGCGGCGCGGGATTTATTGGCAGTAATTTCGTCTTAGATTGGCTAGAACAATCCGACGAACCCGTTATCAATTTGGACAAATTAACGTATGCAGGGAATCTCGAAAACTTGATTTCATTGCAAGGCGATTCACGCCATATTTTTGTGCAAGGCGATATTTGTGATTTTGAATTGGTTTCGGCGTTACTGAAAAAATATCAGCCACGCGCAATTATTCATTTTGCAGCAGAAAGCCATGTTGACCGCAGTATTTTGGATTCGAGTGAATTCATGCGAACGAATGTCAATGGCACATTTACGTTATTGGAAGCTGCACGCCAATACTGGAATGAATTGGACACTGATAAAAAACAAGCATTTCGTTTTCACCACGTCAGTACAGATGAAGTTTATGGTTCATTAGAACCAAATGACCCACCTTTCACTGAAACGAATTTGTATCAACCGAATAGTCCTTATTCTGCGAGCAAAGCGGCGAGTGATCATTTAGTGCGAGCGTGGCATCATACTTACGGTTTGCCCGTGACAACCAGCAATTGCTCAAATAATTACGGAGCATATCATTTCCCCGAAAAACTCATCCCGCTCATCATTACGAACGCACTCGCGGGAAAATCTCTGCCAATTTATGGCGACGGGCAACAAATTCGAGATTGGCTGTATGTGAGTGATCATTGCAGCGCGATTCGTCGAATTTTAGAAGTCGGAAAAGTAGGCGAAGTTTATAACGTTGGCGGTTGGAACGAAAAAGCTAACATCGACATCGTCACATTGATTCTCACCATTTTGGATGAACTCAAACCCGATTCACAAGGCAGTTATGCGCGTTTAATCACGTTTGTGACGGACAGATTAGGACATGATCGCCGTTACGCCATTGATGCACACAAAATTGAACGTGAATTGGGTTGGAAACCCGCTGAAACATTTGAAACAGGCATTCGCAAAACCGTTGAATGGTTTTTAGCGAATCAAAACTGGGTCGCTAACGTCATAAGAAGTAAATCGTGAAAACAAAAAACTCTAAATATCTAATCGGCATCGATTTAGGCACAACGCATACTGTTGTAGCGTTCGCGCCAGTTTCTAACACACAAAACATTCAACTTTTTCCGATTGAACAACTCGTCGATGTGGGGCAAGTTGCCGCACGTTCACTGTTGCCGTCCGTTCGTTATCATCCAGCAGACGGCGAAATTGCTGCTGATAGTTTAGCTTTTACGGCAAGTGACAACGCGATTTTAGGCGAAGCGGCTCGCGTTTTAGGCGCGAAAACCAAAGGACGTTTTGTGA
Organism: Methylococcaceae bacterium; assembly: GCA_947484105.1. GTDB lineage: Bacteria > Pseudomonadota > Gammaproteobacteria > Methylococcales > Methylomonadaceae > UBA10906. The sequence continues at coordinate 6,005 of CANKON010000054.1, forward strand.
CCAGCACGAAAAGTTGGTTGTCGCATCCGTCCGTTGATCCGAGTGCCGCCATTTTGCCTTGGGGCGCGAGTGATGATGTTCAAAAAGTATCACCGTTAGAAGCGAGTGCGAGTTATTTAGCACACGTTCGCATGGTTTGGTTACATCAAAATCCTGACGCACCACTCGAAAATCAAGACGTGGTCATTACCGTTCCCGCGTCATTTGATGAAGGCGCACGTTCGTTGACGTTGGAAGCCGCAAAAATTGCGGGTTTAAACAATGTTCGCCTGTTAGAAGAGCCGCAAGCGGTTTGTTACGATTGGCTACGTTGCAACGCGGGAAAATTAAACGAAAAACTCGCCGATGTGCATTTGTTGTTGGTGTGTGATGTCGGGGGCGGCACAACCGATTTAACGCTCATCAAAGTTGAACAAGGTGAAAAAGAACCCAAATTGACTCGAATTGGCGTTGGCGATCATTTAATGTTGGGCGGCGACAATTTAGATTTAGCGTTAGCACACACACTCGAATCACGGTTAAGCAATAACGAAAAACGTTTATCTGCTGCCGAATTATCGCAACTCCTCGAACAATGTCGTCAAGCCAAAGAAAAATTGTTAGCAGAAAATGCGCCCGAATCCGTGAAAGTCACGTTGCTGGCGAGTGGTTCAAAATTATTTGGCGGTTCCCGCGCTGCCACGCTAACTCGTGACGAAGTTCGCGCGATTGCGTTAGATGGCTTTTTCCCGCTTTCAAAACTCAACGAATTACCTGATAAAAAACGCAGTGGCGTAGTGGAATTTGGTTTGCCTTATGCCGCAGAACCAGCCGTCAGCAAACACATTGCGGGCTTTTTGAAATTGCATGAACACGCCGCAAAAGAGGCTTTGCAAGTCAATTCAATGGTTCCCGACGCGCTACTTTTGAATGGTGGCGTGTTTCGCAGTCAACCGATTACCAAACGCGCGATTGAATTGCTCAGTTCGTGGCGCGAAAAAACGCCCATTTTACTCGAAAATCAGCATCCCGAATTAGCCGTCGCCTTTGGTGCAGTCAGCTATGCAGTAGCGCGACGTGAGAAGAAATTAAAAATCGGCGGCGGTGCGGCGCGGAGTTATTTCTTGTTAATCGACACCAACGAAACCGAAAAACAAGGCATTTGCATTTTGCCGCGCGGGAGCGAAGAAGGCGAAGAAATCATTTTGAAAAATCACCGTTTTGCGTTGCGTCTTGGAACGCCAGTGCGTTTTCATTTGGCTTCCACAACGGGCGACAGCGTTTTCAAATCAGGCGATTTAGCCGAAATCACTGACGATTTTCATTCTTTGCCGCCGCTGGCTGTCGCATTTGAAAGTGATTCGACAAGTGAAGTTCTAGTTGAACTCGCTGTGATGCAAACCGAAGTCGGAACGCTAAAAATTCAGTGTGTATCGATTGAAAATCCCAAAAAACGTTGGAACGTAGAATTTTCTGTACGACGTGGCGCGGCGGTGACACAGTCATCGGACGAGTTACCGAAAAATTTGGACGCACTGTGTGAAAAAATCACCGATATTTTTGGCGCAAAATCCAAACAAATTGACCCTAAAGCGGTTAAAAATTTGCGTGCCGATTTAGAAAAAATGACGGGGATGGACAGAAGTGGCTGGAATTCACCGTTGTTACGAACGTTGTTTAACACGCTTTTGGAAGGCGAAAAATACCGCCGACGCACCGAAGCGCATGAAAGGGTTTGGCTAAGTTTAATGGGATATTGTGCGCGACCTGGTTTTGGTTATCCACTCGATGATTGGCGCGTCGAACAGCTTTGGAAAATGTATTCGCCAGGCATTCAATTTGTGAATGAATCTCAGAATTGGGCGGAATGGTGGACACTTTGGCGACGTATTGCAGGTGGTTTATCGGTTGAAGCACAAGAAATCATTTTTGCCGATATTACTAAATACATCGATCCCGCCACCGCGCGTCAGCCGGGTGTTTTTAAACACCTTAAAATTCGCAGCTACGATGACATTGTGCGTTTAGCAGCGGTTTTGGAACGTTTGCCTGTGGCGAAAAAAATTCAGCTGGGCGATTGGCTTTTGAAACGTTTGGAAAAAGCCAGTGAATCGAATCAAACGTGGTGGGCAGTTGGACGAATCGGCGCACGGATTCCGTTTCACGGTAGTTCGCATAATGTCGTTTCGGCTGAAATTGTCGAAAAATGGCTGTTGCAATTTTTAAAAGAGGATTGGAAAAAAAATGCCGCTTGTGGGTTTGCGGCAACGTTAATTTCTCGGATGAGCGGCGATAGAGCGCGTGATATTTCTGATGCAATGCGGGGGCAAGTTTTAGAAA
>CANKON010000055.1 GCA_947484105.1 Methylococcaceae bacterium
ATTTTGCCGCATCGTCTGGGTAAATATGCCAAAACGATTTGTCGATACACGCATTGTCGTAATTTTCTTTTTCAGCGTGTGTGAACGGACACCAGAAATTTTCAACCAATTTCACTAAGTACGAATGCCATTCAAATAAAGCCACGCTCACTGGGCAATACCAAGAACAATTCAAAATCCAAAACAACTTTGATTGCGAGGTACTTAATGCAAATGAGCCGTCCATTTTGATTTGGTTCTTTAAATCGTAACGGTGACTTTCTTTCGCTGGTAAATAATCACGCAAGGTTTTAACGTCTTTCGCGCCCATCCAAAGCAAATGCGTATAAGACCAATACGCGCTGAGAAAAATAAACGGTAATGTCAGAATAGGTAAATAAATCATTATCATACCGATGGCGCGTTTCCAAACAGGAACGCTTTTATAATGTTTGCCGATGTGTACACGACTGCAGTCTTCGCAGGCTTTTTTCATGAGTTTTCCTTTTTTTAAGTTTAATTATTTTTTGCGACCGTTTAAACGAATCCAATCTTCTTGTTGAACGCGCGGTGCGAAATCAATTTTTTCTGCGTAAGCGTCAATGACCGAGTTGGCTTGTTCAGCCAAAATACCTGATAAAACTAAATCACCATTTTGAGCAACTAACGCACAAATGTTTTGCGATAAATCAATGAGCGGTTTTGCCAAAATGTTCGCCAAAACAACCTCAGCTTCAAACGCTTTGAAATTTTCAGACAAATAAGCATGAATTTTGTCAGAAACGTTATTTTTCAACGCATTATCGCGCGTGGCGGTTAAGGCTTGCGGGTCAATATCCACCGCGTGCGCTTCTTTTGCACCGAGTAAAATGGCTGCCACCGCTAAAATTCCTGAGCCACAACCGTAATCAATCACAGTTTTACCTGTTAAATCGTTACTTGCTAACCATTCCAAACATAACGCGGTAGTTGGATGCGTGCCTGTTCCAAATGCTAAACCTGGGTCGAGCGTTAAACAAACGGTGCCTTCTTCGCGTTGTTCTTGGTCAGTGGGACAAACCCACAAACGATTTGCAAATTTCATCGGATGATAAAATTCCATCCACGCGCGTTCCCACGCCTGATCTTCAATAAACTCGTATTGCCAGGTTTCGCCAATCGTTTTGAATTTTCGATTCATTTCTGCTTTGACAAATTCTGGATCAACATCTAATTCAAATAACGCTTCGACTTGGGTGTTTGTCCAAATTTTGGTTTCGCCAATTTTAGGTTCATAAACAGGTTCGTCTTCTGCATCCAAATAGGTGACAGAAACGGCTTTTAAATGAGTGAAATGTTTTGCAACTTTCGGCGCAGATTTTTCAGTGGTAGTAACGGTGAGTTGATGCCAAGGCATAATTGAAAATTGAGAAATGGAACGTGATTGAATGGCGCACAAATCGGAATTTGTACGCCGTTGAGAAAAGGCTTAATAAATGCCTAATTTTTTCTCTAAATAATGGATATTTTGCCCACCGGCTGCAAACGCACTGTCCGTCATAATGTCGTGTTGTAACGGAATATTCGTTTTAATGCCGTCGATAATAATTTCGTTCAACGCGGTATTCATTCGAGCAATCGCACTCGCACGAGTTTCACCATGAGCAATCAACTTTCCAATCATTGAATCGTAATACGGTGGCACTTTGTAACCATTGTAAATGTGCGTTTCACAACGAATTCCAGGTCCACCAGGCATGTGAAATTGTGAAATGGTACCAGGACACGGCATAAAAGTTCTCGGATCTTCGGCATTCAAGCGACATTCAATCGCATGACCTTGAATTTTGACTTGGTCTTGCGTCATTGACAATTTTTCACCAGCGGCAATTCGCAACTGTTCTTTCACAATGTCAAAACCTGTGACCATTTCCGTCACAGGATGTTCAACTTGCACACGCGTATTCATTTCAATGAAAAAGAATTCGCCTTTTTCGTATAAAAACTCAAACGTTCCCGCGCCACGATAACCAATATCCACACAGGCTTTCGCGCAACGTTCGCCAATAAACTTACGTTGTTCCTCGGTGATTCCTGGTGCAGGCGCTTCTTCGACGACTTTTTGGTGACGACGTTGCATTGAACAATCACGCTCGCCTAAATGGATCGCGTTGCCATGATTATCTGCCATGACTTGAAATTCAATGTGACGCGGGTCTTCTAAAAATTTTTCCATATAAACCGTTGCGTTACCAAATGCTGCGCCCGCTTCGGCTTTCGTCATAGCAATTGCATTCAGCAAAGCGGCTTCAGTGTGAACAGTTCGCATTCCACGACCGCCCCCACCACCTGCAGCTTTAATAATCACGGGATAACCAATTTCTTGCGCGAGTTTCAAATTCGTTTTTGCGTCATCAGAAAGTGGGTCATTATTGCCTGGAACGCATGGAATTCCAGCTTTTAACATCGCATTTTTTGCTGAAATTTTGTCGCCCATCATCCGAATCGTTTCCGCTTTCGGTCCAATAAACACAAAACCACTTTGTTCTACTTTCTCAGCAAAATCCGCATTTTCAGACAAGAATCCATAACCTGGATGAATTGCTTGCGCGTCTGTCACTTCTGCCGCACTGATAATCGCAGGAATGTTTAAATAGCTGTCTGCTGAATTCGCAGGACCAATACAAACCGATTCATCTGCCAAACGAACGTGTTTTAAATCACGATCTGCTTCTGAATGGACGGCAACAACTTTAACGCCTAATTCTCGGCACGCACGTAGCACGCGCAATGCGATTTCGCCCCGATTTGCGATAACAATTTTATCGAACATACACGCCTACCTTATTCGATCACAAACAATGGTTGACCGTATTCGACGGGTTCGGCGTTATCAACAAAAATTTGCGTCACGATACCGCTTTTGTCGGCTTCAATTTGATTCAAAATTTTCATCGCTTCGATAATACAAAGTGTGTCACCCGCTTGAACGCTCTGCCCTACTTCGACAAACACTTTGCTGCCAGGCGACGCTGAACGGTAGAACGTGCCTACCATTGGCGATTTCATAATGTGACCTTTGATTTCAGGTTTTGCTGCGACAGATGTCGCTTCACTTAGATTGACCACGGTTGTAGCAGGAAGAATTTGCTGCGGTGCATAATTCATAGGCGCAGCTGTTTGGGCGGCATAACGATTGATGCGAATGGAATCTTCGCCTTCTTTGATTTCGATTTCTGCAATGCCTGAGTTTTCAACAATCTCAATCAATTTTTTAATTTTGCTAATGTCCATCTGATGATTCTCTTTTTATAATTATGGTTAATTTTTGGTTAATAGTCGGTGTGCCGCTTGCAGTGCTAATTCATAGCCTGTTGCGCCTAAACCGCAAATAACACCTTGTGCAATGTCTGAAAAATAGGAATGTTTTCGGAACGGTTCACGAGCGTGAACGTTCGATAAATGGACTTCGATAAACGGAATTTTAGTTGCTAATAACGCATCTCGTAATGCAACGCTTGTATGCGTAAAAGCAGCGGGATTGATGATGATAAAATCGACGCGATTCGCATAGGCGACGTGAATCAGTTCAACCAATTCGTGTTCAGCATTACTTTGATGAAAGGTCAGTGAATGTTGTAAAAACTGGGCTTCTTGTTCAAGCGTAAATTGAATATCAGAGAGGGTTTTATTGCCATAAAGACTCGGTTCGCGTATGCCCAACAGGTTTAAATTTGGACCATTTAAAACAGTAATTATCGCCATTACATTCTCTATTTCGATAAGCGGTTGGAAAACGGGGCAATTTTACCGTGTTGTAACATTTTGTCCAGTTTAAGCACGAAATGCGTTTAAAATCGTCGCTTTTAGCGTCATTTTGTTAAAATATCCTCAGCCGACATAACATCGGACTCATTTTTAAAACTGGAAAAACATGAATTATTCAATCGAAACAAACGCGCTCGAAACACTAAAATCCGACTTATTAGTTGTCGGCGTTTATTCAAATCAACAGCTTACCTTTGCAGCAAAAGCTATCGATGTTGCCATGAATGGTTTATTAACCTCAATCATAAATCGTGGCGATATTGCAGGGAAATTGAATGATACGTTACTTTTAAACGTCATTCCAAATAGCCAAATCGAACGCATTTTATTGGTCGGTTTAGGTGAGCAAAAACCATTAACAGCTAAAAATTACCGCAAAGCCTTAGCCGCTGCGATTAACGTCGTTAAAAAATTAAACGTAAATTCAATCGCAGTTAGCTTGGCAGATTGCGACGTTGAAAAAGCCGATTTGACATTGAAAACCCGTCAAATTGTAGAAGTTTTTGAAGACGCGCTTTACCAATTCACGGAATGTAAAACCCAACCCGCTGACGAAATAAAACTCAAAAATATCGTTATTTTAGCCACCGACTCAACCGCACAAACAGGTTTAGCACAAGGTTTAGCGATTTCTGGCGGCGTGCGGCTGGCGAAACATTTAGCCGATTTACCGCCAAACATTTGTACGCCGACATTTTTAGCACAACAAGCCTTGACGCTCGCAGGAACATTTGAAGCTATTGAAACGACGATTTTAGATGTTGCCGACATGGAAAAACTGGGAATGGGTTCATTATTGGGCGTAACACGCGGTAGTCGTGAACCTGCAAAATTGATTTCAATTGAATACAAAGGCGGCGAAGCGAATGCAAAACCCATCGTTTTTGTTGGTAAAGGTTTAACGTTTGACGCGGGCGGCATTTCTCTCAAACCAGGCGCAGGTATGGATGAGATGAAATACGATATGTGCGGTGGCGCGGCAGTTTTAGGTACTTTGCAAGCGGCGGCAGAATTGAATTTACCGCTTAATATCGTCGGTTTAATTCCTGCGACTGAAAATTTACCAGACGGACAAGCCTGCAAACCTGGTGACGTTTTGACCAGTATGTCGGGTAAAACGATTGAAGTGTTGAATACTGACGCAGAAGGACGTTTGATTTTGTGCGATACACTGACGTATGCAAAACGTTTTAATCCTGAAGTTGTGATTGATTTAGCGACTTTAACGGGCGCGGTTTTAGTGGCTTTAGGACGTGTTCCAAGCGGCTTACTTGGCAATGATGATGCGCTTTGTAACGATTTAATTTCAGCGAGTGAAACAGCGAATGACAGCGTTTGGCGATTGCCGCTTTGGGAAGAATATCAAGAACAATTGAAATCAAATTTTGCTGATTTAGCGAATATCGGTGGCAAAGATGCTGGCACCATTACAGCGGCATGTTTTTTAGCCAATTTCACTGAAGATTTTCGTTGGGCGCATTTGGATATTGCGGGAACAGCGTGGCGTACAGGCAGTGCGAAAGGTGCAACAGGTCGCCCCGTTCCATTATTAACGCAATACTTGTTGAATCGCGTCCATGCCTGAAGTCACGTTTTACGTTTTAAATAGCGAGTCACTTTATGACCGCTATTTATTTGCGTGCAAGTTAATCGAAAAAGTCTACAACAGCGGTAAATTTTGTTACGTTCTGCTCGATTCAATCGAGCAGTGTCAACGCTTAGACGATATGTTGTGGACATTTCGAGCAGGCAGTTTTATTCCACATCAGATTTTTAATGGCGTGCCACCTAAAATCACCTCGCAAATTTTACTTGGCACACAAAATCCACCTGCTGATTGGCGAACTGTGATTTTTAATTTGTCATCGCAAATGCCTGAAATTTGGCAACAAGCCGAACGTATTTTAGAAATTTTGGATAATGGCGAAACCACTAAAATGGCGGGTCGTGAACGTTATCGAATCTATAAAAATACTGGAATTAAAATCGAAACAAATAAAAATGAAAACGGCGTGTGGGTAAAAATGTAAGGTCGTTATTTCAATATCGTAAAATGGTGGTTATTGATTTGTGACTTTATCAATGAAATTGGGATTACTGGTAATTAACTCTTTTAAAAATTGTTTGAAAGGCAAACCATGCGTTTTTTCGAGTTGAATAGCGCGTTTTTTCAAGGCTTTTTGCGAATACATCGGTGTGTCTTCGTGGAAAAACAGACCGATAACATTTACCATGCCGTGAATCGGTAAAAACAATAGTTTTGCATTGAATAAACTGCCCAGCCACGAAAATAATTGTTTGAACTGCTCGGTTGTATTCCACAAATCCACTACCAAAATACCGTCTTTTTTAAGCATCGCTTGACAAGCTGCAAAAAACTGTGGATTACATAGTGATTCCGCCATTCCCTTGGAATCAAACGCATCTAGCATAATCACGCTATATAGTTCACGTTGCAAATTCAAACGATCTTTCACATACCGTGCACCATCATCAATAACAACATTCAAGCGGCTATCACGCGGTAATTCAAAATAATCATGAGCAATTTCAGCCACTGCCGCGCGATATTCAACCGCTTCAACACGGCAATCTGGAAAATGTTTCAATATATATTTTGCCAACGACCCGCCACCTAAACCCACTAACAAAATATCATCGTTACCAATATCACTGAACAATAAATAGCTCATCATAGCTTTGGCATAATCGAGGTGTAATTTATCGGGTTGTTTGAGCGACATTGCGCTCTGAAAAGGCTCAGAATTAAAATGCAGCGAGCGTAGACCATCTGTTTCTTTTACTTCGATGATGCCGTCTGTGTCTTCGATTTGATAAATAAGTTGAGTCGTCATAGTTTTTATTTGTGAATAATATTTTGAAGAACGCTCGAATTATGTTTGACCAAGTCACGCAAAAAACGGGTAAATTCAATCTGATGTAATTGCTCTAAAACAATGGCGCGTGTGCGTAAGTCTTTTAAGCGATAAGTGGGCGTTTTTTCATTGAACGCCAAGCCAATTATATTCCCGCGCCCTTGCACGGGTACAAACAACAATTTCCAGTTAAACAATTTGCCGAGCCATAACGCGATTTGTTGAAATTGTGGACGTTGAACGCCGCCCCAACAGTTAATAATCAACATACCGTCTTGCTTGAGTAATTGTTGGCAATGTTCAAAAAATGACCAATTACAAATCGCGTCCGCCATGCCTGTCGCATCAAACGCATCCACCATAATCAAACTGTATAATTCACGTTCACTGTCGAGGCGTTTACGAACGTATTCTGCACCGTCATCGACCACCACTTTCAATCGTGCATCAAGCGGTAAACCAAAGTGACTACGCGCAATTTTCACGACACTTTTGCGATATTCCACCACTTTCACTTGGCAATCGGGAAATTGATGTAACAAATGCTTTGCCAATGAACCACCGCCCAAACCAATCAATAGCGCGTCATCATTCAACGTTTCTTTGAACAACATCCAACTCGTCATCGTTCGCGCATATTCCAAATAAAGTTGATTCGGATCGCTTAAAAGCATCGAACTTTGACGCGGCATTGAACCAAAATGCAACGAGCGCACGCCGTCCGTTTCAACCACTTCTAACGCACCATCGTCATCATAATCTTGGTGAATCAACAAGCCGTCGTATTTGTACATTGTGTGGGCATTAAATAGCCGTTTGAATTTATTATCTTGTGAATGCGGCATTTCTGTCAGTTTTCGGGTGAAGGTAACCGATTCAGCAAAAATGTCAGGCTTGATTTCGTGCCAGTTCTTCAAGGCTTGAATTGGAAAAAGGAATTTCAAAATGTGTTGAAATTTTAACTCAGGCGCAAATGCAAATCGAGTTTGTTTAAAAATTTCACCCATAGCATCATCTTGCTGATTAAAGGTCGCTATGTCATGATTGCCCGTTTTTTAACCTTCAAACTATAAGAGAGAAAATCATGGCTGGTCGTAACCACCTTTATATCCCAGGACCTACAAACGTACCGAATGAAGTTTTAAACGCAATGCACGTTCCGATGGAAGATCATCGTTCACCTGCGTTTCCAAAATTGTTCGCGCCTTTATTAGAAGATTTGAAAAAAGTTTTCGGTACAACCACAGGACAAGCCTTCATTTTCCCTGCAACAGGTACGGCTGGTTGGGAAGTTGCTTTCACAAACGTTTTAAATCAAGGCGATAAAGTATTGATTTACCGTTTTGGACAATTCGCGCATTTGTGGGCGAATATGGCAACACGTTTAGGTTTTCAAGTGGAATTGCACGAAGAACCTTGGGGTACAGGCGTTCCATTAGACAAATTAGAAGCGCGTTTGAAAGAAGATACGGCTCATGAAATTAAAGCTGTTTTAATCACGCATAACGAAACCTCAACAGGTGTTACGTCTGATATTGCAGGCGTTCGCAAAGCGATGGACGCGGCAAATCATCCTGCTTTCATGTTTGTTGATGGTGTAAGTTCGGTTGCCAGCATTGAGTTCAAAATGGACGAATGGGGCGTTGACGC